>JADDPR010000166.1 GCA_016781775.1 Rubrobacter sp.
CGTGCAAGAAACCCTCGTTGCTATGTGCTCCGTCAGGGGATGCTGTTACGGCTTGCGGTCCGCGAAGAAAGACCTGCAAAGGGGCGGGGCGTTTGCGGCAAGGAACGCGAGAGCAATAAAGGGTAACGCGGGGAGGGCGGTGCCGAGGAGGAGTCCGGCGAGCAAGGCGAGGAGTACCGAGACGCACCCGAGGAAGAGGGTCGTGAGGGAGTTAAGGGCGAGGTATCCCGCGAGGGCGACGAAGAGGGCGAGAAAGACGAAGTCTGCGGCGCCAAGGGCGAAGCCCAGAGGGTAGCCGAAGGTCGGGAAGATCAGCAGCAGGAAGTCCAGGATTGGAGCGTCCTCCCGTACAAGCGCCTCCGTCGGACCGACGAAGACGCTGAAGAGATCCGAGGCGGAGGCGGCGGCGGCGACGAGGAGGGCCGCGCCGGGGGAGGTGACCTGACGGGCGAGGGTGAGGGCGAGGGCGGCGGCGGCGGCTACCCGGAGGGCGTCGGCCAGAAACAGGAGCACGAGCGGGAGAGCGGCGGGGACGCCGAGGTCCTCCGATCTCCCCCCGAGCTGGGCCGCGAGGGCGCCCCCCGCTCCCGCCGCCGCGCCCAGCAGCAGGAGCCGGGACGTGCGGAGATACGTGTCGAAGAGGGCGAGGAGGCCGTAGACGAGCACGCCCGAGGGGAGGACGGCGAGGACGTACGAGAGGGCCTGTTCGAGGAGGGTAACGCTCCCGTCGCCGAGGAAGGGGAGCAGGGTCACGACGGCCGCGAGAGCGACCAGGCCAAAGACCGCGAGTGGAAGTCCAGGTGCGGCCGCGAAGGGTGCTGCGCGTGGTCGTTCTCCGCGCGGGCCGCCCGTCAAGCGCGGAGGGCTCCGTCCAGGGCGAGGTCACGGAGGGCCAGGAAGGCCCGCCAGAAGCGGCGCTTCGCCTCGGGGTCGTCGAGGGCGGGGGCGAGGTCGGGGAGCAGTAGTCCCGTCGTGCCCCTGGTCCAGGAGAACCACGTCCCTTCGGTTGCTTCACCGAAGCGGGTCTTTACGAGAGCGTATCCTGCATCATCCACCGCGCGGGCGGCTCCGGGGCCGACGACCACGAGGATCGCGGGCTCGAGTGAGAGCAGTTCCTCCTTTAAGGGGTCGGAGGAGGACCAGGTGACGTAGGCGGCCTCGAGGCCCACGGCGGCCAGGCTGCGGCCCAGGGCGTCGGCGAGCCTCGCCGAGCCCGCGGTGGTCGGAGCGGGCTCGGCCACGAGGACGATGCCGGAGAGGGGGTCCCCCGAAGGGTAAGGGAGGTCCGGCCGTGCGGAGCGCCGGGACGTCCCCTCGATCTCCTGGGCGACCTTAGCTTCGTAGTCCCTGGTCGCCTGGGGAGCCTGTTCCTGCCGCGGCTTGGGGGTGCGTTCGCGCTTCGGCATCCCGGGGGGCCTTACCTCGTCGCGCGGCGGACGTGGAGGATGCGCTGGACCGTGGTGATCAGGGCGCCCACGGCGACGAGCGCGAGGCCGACGATCAAGTAGCCGGCGATGGAGGCGAACGAGAGGATCACGACCCTCCCCGCGCGTTCGAGGATGCCCACCTCGCAGTCGATGCCGAGGCCCTCGGCGCGAGCACGCGTGTAGGAGGTGCCCAGAGAGAAGGTCATCGCGGCCCCCGCCAGCAGGGTAGCGTAGGGGCTGCCGGAGGCGGCGAGGTAGAAGATTATCCCCACGAAGACCGCCGCTTCGGAGAGGCGGTCGAGCGTGGAATCCAGAAAGGCCCCGAACCGGCTCATCCGGTTCGACTGGCGGGCGACCGCGCCGTCGAGGGCGTCGAAGAGGCCGGCGAAGAGCATGACGGCACCGGCGGTTCGCACGTGCCCTGCCGCGAAGAACGTGGCCGCTACGAGGGAGAACACCCAACCCGTGGCGGTCAGGGCATTCGGCCTGACCTTGAGCGCCGAGAGGAGCCTCACGAGGGGGTTGAGAAAACTCCGGAGGGCCTCTTTATAGGGGTAGGGTTGCCCCGGTTCTCCTTGCGGCAGGTTCATCGACCTTCTCCTATCTGTGGGCGGACCTGGCCCACGAGGATCGCCCTGTGGATCTCTTCGGGGATGGGTCCTTCGGCGCCGGTGGGGATCTCCCTGACCAAGGCCTTGCCCCAGCGCTCGAAGACGAGCGTCTTGCCCAGGTAGCGCCAAGCGGCGGAGATTATGGCGACGATGGCGCCCACGATCCCGTAGAGGGCGGTCGCCGCGAGGGACGCGAAGAGCACCCATAGGGGGTGGACTCCCGTGGTGCCGCTCATGATGCGCGGCACCAGGATGTTCCCTTCAAGCTGCTGGGCGATGAGGAAGAGCGCCGCGACGATCAAAGCCTGGGTGAAGTCGCCCGTAAATAGGGGGATGACGATCGCGGGGACCGCGCCCAGAAAGGCACCGAGTACGGGGATGATCTCCGTCAGGCCGCCCCGGAGCCCGATCAGGATCGCGAAGTCCGGGCCTTCGAAGAAGAGGCCGGTGAAGAAGACGATGGCCCATCCGATCACGCCCATAATCCCGCAGAGGAGAAGCTGCGCCTTCGGGTACTCGACGAGCGCCCCCTCGACGGCGTGGAAGAGCCCGGTCGCCCGGCTTCTCACCGTCCGGGGCACGGCGCGCAGGGTGGCGCGCGAGATCCTGTCGCGGTCGAGCAGCAGGTAGATGGGGATGATAAGCATGAGAAGCAGGTTGCACACCGTACCGAAGCCCCCCCTTATAAAGCCCAAGGTGCCGCTCAGAACCTCCCCGGCCGACGGCGCGTTGCTGCTGGCGAGCCCGAGAAGCTGATCCCGGTCGACTGAGGAGATCCGCTGCCCAACGTAGGGCAGCTCCCGCTCTACGATCCTCGCTACGCCGTCGGCGAGCGCCGTCGGGTCCCGCACGAGGGCCTGGACCTGGCCCACCGCGGGGATTATAAGGACGAGCGCCGCGAGGAGCGCCGCCACCGTGAGCCCCAGAAACACTCCAAGCACCGCCACGACCCTGGGGACGCCAAGAGCCTCGAGGCGGCGTATGAGGGGGTTCAAGGCATAAGCCAGATCACCAGCCAGAAGGAAGGTAAGGAGGACACCGCCAATCTGGCGAACGAGCGTGAAGTGCAGAAAGGCGCCCACGGCGATAGAGATGTACTGCAGGTAGGTCGAACCGACCAGCTTCTTCGACACCCGGCTCCTAAATCTATGCGGGACGTCCTCCAAGTATATGCCCTGCGGCCCAGAGCAACAAAAATAAGCCTCCCACGTAGATCGATGGGTACCGAACCAGTTCCAATCCGGTACCAAGCCTTTACATAATGGCCCAAATTACGTATAGTGGTGCCCCAGTATGCGAGGGGGCAACACACAACGTGCCCAATATATTGGGCCTGGGCGGTCTGGCGCGTCGGTCGTAGAAGACCGGCGGCGTGCTGTCCGTGACCGTCGCACCCGTCCCTCTTCCGAGCGTTCCGTCCCGCGCCCCACGGGGAACCGCGCGCCGAGGCGCTCCCGGGACCTCAAGGTGTACAAGCGCCGCCGGCTGCTCGCGGTCTCGCTCTTGATACTGAGCGCCCTTGCGCTCGTCGTCGTCGCGTTCGCGCAGACGTCGGGGGCCGAAGAGCAGGCCCTCCCGATCGACCCCAACAGTGCCGAGACGGATACGGTCCTCGCCGAAGCAGCGGGGCTCCCCATCTCGAGCCCGGTGCGCCCCGAGGAGATAACGGCCCTCGGCTACCATCCGGAGGGCGAGAGCCTCATCGAGATGTCCCCCCGCGGGGAGAACCTTTCGACGAACGCCTTCCTGGGCCTGCTTACGACCGGGTCCACGCCGGAGAAGATCCGCTACAACGTGATGCCCGCGGGCTCCAGGTTGGGCTCGCTTACGGGCGCCCTGGACGTCGGGGCCGAGGCCAGGACGACGGTCTACTCCCCCGTAAACGGGACCGTTGTGGCGATACGCCCCGACCCCGTGCTCCAGGACGCGGCCAACGTAGTCGAGATAAAACCCGTCGACACGCCGCAGCTGCGCGTCTCCGTCTCCCTCGTGGGGGACATCGACGCCGAGGTCGGACCGAAGAGTCCGGTCACGGCGGGGATGACCGCGCTCGGGAGCGTGGCCGACTCCGCGGAGGTCTTGAAACCGCAGCTTGCGGGCTACACCTCCGGCTCCGGCAACCACGTCACGGTCTCCATCTCCAGGGTCGACTAGAGCGGTCTGCGGGGGCGAGTTCTCCTGGGAACCGCACCTGCCAGCCACACGTCACTTCGACGGACCGGCTACCCCCTCGTTAGCGTGTTTGCCAGCAAACACGCTGCCCGACTCGTCCCAAGGTCCGACTTTACCGGAGATCATTTCGACCGCTCCGCACCTCCCGGAAGCCCGTAGGAAATATTCTGTGTTCTTGAGCGTCTTCAACCAGAGCCCGATCTTCGGGGTGATGGTGATCCTCGGGTTCGTCGTCGGGATCACGGTCCACGAGGCGGCCCACGCGTTCACGGCCTGGCGGCTCGGCGACAGCACGGCTTACCGGCAGGGCCGGGTCACCCTGAACCCGGCCGAGCACCTCGATCCTCTGGGGAGCGTGTTGCTCGTTCTAGCCGGCTTCGGCTGGGGGAAGCCCGTCCCGGTCGACACGTCCAGGATCCGGGGGGGCATCTGGGGACCGGTGGCGGTGGCGTTCGCGGGGCCCGCCTCCAACCTCGCCGTGCTCGTAGTCTGCGCCGTCCTGTACAGGCTCGCGGTCTTTCAGGAGGGCTACCTTCTCGTCACGATAGCGGCCTTCGCGTTCACGAACGCCCTGCTCTTCGTGTTCAACCTGATCCCGATACCGCCTCTGGACGGCTCGAAGATCCTCTACCCGTTCCTGCCGCGTTCATTGAACGGCTTCGTCGGCTTCATGAACGAGTACGGCCCTTACGTCCTGCTGGGACTCGTGCTGCTCGGGTACTTCCTGTCGAGGATGCCGCCCTTCTACATCTCCCCTTTGGGCTTCATCATCTCGTCCATGCTGCAGCCGCTCTACCTGGCCCTCGCCCTGCTGGGGGTACCCGTCCCTCCGCCGCCTCTCGGGTAGGGGGTATTCCGAGAACGAAGATGGGGCAACACGGTCCGCGGGGAGGGGGGAGAATCCACGAACCAAGAGTTGCCCCAGAACGTATTTTACATCCAACGGTTAGTTTGCGGTAGAGGAAATGCCGACGCGTGCTACTACGAGACGCCCGAGCGCTCCGGCGGCCTATCGGTCTGCTCGGCGCCGTCGGAGAGGGGAAGCTCGACGGTGAAGATGCTCCCGTAGTCGGGGCGGCTCTTCACGTAGATCTCACCGCCAAGGTGCTGGGAGATCTCGCCGGCCAGGGCGAGGCCGAGGCCGGTACCATCGGCGCGGGAGGAGCCCTGAGCGCGGTAGAAGCGCTCGAAGATGTGCGGGATCTCGGCCTCGGGGATGCCGCAGCCATGGTCGCGGACGCTCACGAGGGCGTGGCCGTCCTTGCGGTGCAGGTAAAGGTCCACGGGCTCCGTGCCCCCCGGCCCGCCCGAGTACTTGAGGGCGTTGTCGAGGAGGATGGCGAGCACGCGGTGCAGCTGGATGGGATCGGTCATCACCGGCGGAACGTCCCCCTCGATGTGGAGCCGGATCTCGCGTCCCGTGTAAGCGAAGTCCCGCTTCAGCCCGTGCAGGAGCTCTTCCAGATCGACCTCCTCCAGCCGGAAGGTGACGGCGTTTGCGTCGAGGCGGCTGAGGTCGAGGAGGGTCTTGGCCAGGTTCTGCAGACGCTCGGTCGCGCCGCGCATGGCCTCGAGGAATTCCTTGCGCGTTTGCTCGTCCTCCTCGTCCTCCATCATCTCCAGGTAGCCCGAGAGGGCGAAGAGGGGGGTCTTCAGCTCGTGGGAGGCGTTGGCTATAAACTCGGCCTTGGCGCGTTCGATCTGGCGCTCCTCGGTGACGTCGCGCAGGATCGCGAGTGCTCCGTCCTCCAGAGGGGCGGCGCGGACCTCGATGATGCGCTCTCCGGCCTCGACCTCAGGCTCCGTTACCGGGCCGCCGGAGAAGCGGCTCTTGGCGAGGACCTCTTGCAGGCGCTCGTGGAAGGTCGCATCGGAGTTCTCCAGAAGCTCGCGGGCGCGGGGGTTCAAGAAGGTCGCGTTCAGGTCGCGGTCCACGCCGACGACCGCGTCGGTCATGCCGTCGAGGATCGCCTGGCCGCGCGTCTTCTCCTGCTGAAGCTGGCGGAAGGCGCCCGCGA
This sequence comes from Rubrobacter sp., assembly GCA_016781775.1. Taxonomy (GTDB): domain Bacteria; phylum Actinomycetota; class Rubrobacteria; order Rubrobacterales; family Rubrobacteraceae; genus Rubrobacter_F. The sequence goes on from JADDPR010000166.1 coordinate 6,229, forward strand.
GCGACGAGGCCATGACGTTGAACGTAGCCCCCAGGGAGCCGACCTCGTCTTCTATCCTCGTCGTGATCCGCTCGTCGAAGTTGCCCGAGGTGAGGCGGCGGGCGGCCGTATCCAAGCGGTTGAGGCGACGCGAGATCAGGTTGGCCACCACGTACCCGAAGAAGCCCGCCACCAGGAGCGCCAGCGCACCGGCCAGCAACGCCAGCCTGTTGAGCCTGTCCAGTTCGGCGTTTACGTTGACAAGGTCGCTCTCCGTGTAGTATCGGGCGAACACGACCGCGGTATCGTCCTCCTGGCCGGGTACATCCAAGGGGGAGGCATAGGTGGCGAGCACCTGTCCTGCACGCTCGCCGGACTCGGTGATAGGATCGACCCGCATCTCGGGGTACTGCTCGCGGATAGCCCCGCGCACCACGGCCGGATCGTGGTCCCCGAGGTTGCCTCTCTGTCTGATTATGGCGTCGTCTGTTACGCGCACGACGCCCCACGCTACACCCCACCTTCTCGCGAAGGTCCTTATCTCTGCCTCGGTTAGCCGGGGATCGTTGTCCAACCGGGTCTGGAAACGTTCCCCCACCTGCCGAAAGGGCGTCTCGGCCGAGCGTGTGAGGGTGTCGCCGAAGAAGGGGGTGACGATGGAGTAGGCGGTAACGCAAGCGAGCGCGGTGATAAACAGGAAGAGCGCCGTGAGCCAGAACTGAATGCTGATCCGGGGCCGCCGGAGTTGCTTCCCCAGCCTCGGCGTCTTGAGCTTCCGCCAGAGGTCGTTCAGGGGATCAAGACCGTTCTTCTTGCGCCCTACCTTGGCGGGGAGCTCTCGCTCCGCCCGTTTCCTGACGATAAAGAAGCGGTCCCTAACGGAAGACATACCCGACACCACGGGCGGTGTGGATGAACTCGGGGTTTCTGGGGTCGCGCTCGATCTTCTCGCGCAGGTGGCGTATGTGGACATCGACCGTGCGCTCGTCGCGGAACTCGTCGCCCCAAACGCGGGTCAGGAGCGTGCTTCGGGAGAAGACGCGCCCTGGGCTGGAGGCAAGCGTCACCAGAAGCTCGAACTCCGTGTAGGTCAGGTCCACGTCCTTGCCGTCGACGTTCACCCTACGGCTGGGCAGGTGTATCCTGAGCCCGTCGTAGGAGAGATCCTCCTGGCTCTTGCCCGCCGGGACCGAGACGCGGCGCATGATCGCACGAACCCTCGCCACGAGCTCCCTTACCGCGAACGGCTTCGTCACGTAGTCGTCGGCCCCCAGCTCCAGCCCCACCACCCGGTCTATCTCGTCGTCCTTGGCGGTGAGCATGATGATCGGGACCTCGCTCTGGGAGCGGATCCTGCGGCACACCTCGGTCCCGTCGATCCTCGGCAGCATGATGTCCAGGATCATGAGGTGAGGATCGTAGGAGGAGAACGCCTCGAGCGCCGCCTCCCCGTCCCCCACCGCGTACACCCCGAAACCTTCCCGCTCGAGGGCGTGGACGAGCATCTTCTGGATGGACGGCTCGTCGTCCACCAGAAGTATTCTTCGCGTCGCCCCCTGTACACCTTGCGCCATACTCTAACCGGTCCTTCGATACACGCTAAAAGTTCCCCGCATATAGCGCTTATTTTATCATGCCCCAGCGATCTCCCCGGTCGCCTCCTCCGCCCTCTCGGCTACCCGGAGGACGGCCGCCGCGAGGTCGCCGGCGTCCGAGAGGCGCACCGCTTCCACCGGCTGGCCCTGTCTCTTGAGGTAGGACGCGACCACCCGCGCCTCGTCGGCCTTAGCGGAGCCGAAGGCGGTCGCGTCGTCGTACCCGTCCAGCGCCTCCCTTGCGAAGAGCCCCAGGCCCTCGGCGTCGGAGGGCTCGAAGCCCTTGTGGGCGACGAGACGACCGTGCGAGAGGACGAAGACCTCGACGACGCCGGGCTCGGTCGAGGGGGAGACGACGGCCTGCACGCCCTCGGCGGTGACGATGGAGCGGGCGAGCCTGATGCGCTGTATGCCCGCTATAAGGTCGCGCAGGCGCGCCGCGCCCTCGAACTCCAGGGCGGCGGCGAGCTTCCCGCGCTCGGCGATCAGGGCCTTGAGATGCTCCTCGCCGCCCTCCCCGCGCATGAGCGCCACGAGCGGCGCCATCACGGCCTCGCGGTACCGTTCCCGGCTCATCCCCATGCACGGGGCGCACCGGCCCATCTGCCCGTAGAAGCAGGCTTCGGCGTCCGCGCCGCCGTCGCATCTCCTTAGGGGAAAAATCCTTCCGAGCGCCTCCACGCAGGTGTCGAGCACGCCGACGCTCCGGTACGGCCCGAGGCGCACGACGCCCTCGCGCGGCTCACCGGTGCGGGGAACCCTACGGGGCAGGGGGTACGGCTCGTTTCCGTCGAGCTCCAGAAACCACGATGCCTTCTGGCCGCGTCCGGCGCGGTTGTAGCGGGGGAGGAGGCGTTTTATCTCGCGGTCCTCGAAGATCAGGGCCGCAAGCTCGGTCTCGGTCTCGGTGTAGCGGACCTCCGCGACCTCCTGGACGAGGCGACCGATCTTGCGCCGCCCGTCCCCGCCGTTGAAGTACGTCCTCACGCGCGCCTTCAGGTCCTTGGCCTTCCCCACGTATAGGACGGTCTCGTCCTTGTCCACGAAGTAGTAGACCCCGGGCGTGCGCGGCAGCCCCTCCGCCAGGTGTCCTTTCTGCGGCTTGATCCGCCCGCGAGAGGCCTTCAGAGAGGCGGCCTCTCCGACGCTGCCGACCCCGGCGGACTTCAAGAGCTTGAGGAGCTTCAGGAAGACCTCGGCCGTCGCTGCGGCGTCGGCGAGGGCCCGGTGGTTCGGGATGGTTCGCCCCCCGAAGTGCGAGACGAGCGAGGCGAGCCGGTAGCGTTTGAGGCCGGGGACGAGGGTGCGAGAGAGCTTGAGGGTGTCGAGGACGGGGTTCGGCAGGGGCTCCCCGCCGCGCGCGGCGGCGACGAAGGAGCAGTCGAAGTGGACGTTGTGCCCGACCACGACCGCCCCCTCGACGAACTTCTCGAAGAGCGGCAGCACCTCGGCAGGGGTAGGCGCCCCGGCTACCATGCTGTCGGTGATGCCGGTGAGCCGGACCACGAAGGGCTCTATGGGGCGTCCGGGGTTGACGAGGGTGGAGAACTCGTCGATCACCCGGCCGCCCTGCACCTTGACGGCCCCTATCTCCGTGATGCCGCCCTTCCCGGCGGAGGAGCCGGTCGTCTCCACGTCGAAGACGACATAAGGCGCCTCTTCCAGGGGGAGGGATTCGGGATCTACCGTGCGCAGGGCGCCCGTGGAGTCCCAACGGAACCTCGGGTCGCCTTCCATGAGCTTCTCGACGTGCGCGCGGGCCTCCCCGTTAAGGCCGGGGAGGCCGAGCAGGTCGGTGGCGATCTCCTCGGCTCCCACGGGTCCGCGGTCCTTGACGAACCCGTAGAAGCTAGGAGGCACGGACCTCCGATGCGCCTCCCACGATCCCCTCGGCGATGGAGGCCTCGGCGATCGTACCTGCCTGCGCCTCGGTGATGCCTTCGATGGCAACGAGGTTCTCGTAGGTGTACTCGTGATCCAACAGCCCGCTCGCGAGCACCCGGGCCCGCGTCTTCTCGCCGACGCCGGGGAGCTTGACGAAGTGGAAGATCTTGCCTCGATGTATCCGCAGGGCTCGCACCCCGGCGAGCTTCTCCCCACGCACGAGCACGCGCTTGAGGGCTTCCGCAAACATCTCGACCTGCTCCGGGTAGTAGACGCTCCGGCCCATGAGCGAGGGCGTCATCGGCACGGGGTGCAGCAGGTTCGCGTTGCGCAGGGTCGTGTGGCCAGGCGGCTCGTTGGGGCCCAACGGATCCGGGTCTCCGAGGGCCTGGGCCCGGGCGGCGTGCTCCTCGACCTGGGCTTCAAGGTCGCCGGATGGGTCGAGCTCGGTCTGGACCGGCGCCCCGCGGAAGCGGTCGTTGCGGTTGGCGGCGTGCAGGAAGCGGCGCGGGCTCCTCTCGTTCTTGTAGAACTCGACCACGGCCAGAGCGCGCTTCTCGCCGATGCCGGGCAGGCGGGCGAGGGCCTTGGCGTCCTCGGCGTCGATGACCTCGCGCAGCTCCTCGGGGTCGATGGCCTCGGCCGCCTTCGCCGCGGCCCTCTTGTCGACGCCGCGCACGAGCTCCAGAATGCCGTTCACGCTCTCCGGGTCCACGCCGCGCCTGAGGTGATTGATCTTGCGCGCGCCCGTAAACGGGCTGTTCTCCTCCCAGTGCCAGATGAACTCGCGCACGCGCTCGACGGCCGCCGTATCCTCGGGGACGAACTCTATCGTCACCCCGTTGCCGATGTAGCGCCCGTTGGCCCCCGGCAGGTTCTCGGCGGCGGCCTGCACCTGGACCTTGACCGTCGGGGAATAGAAGGAGAAGTGAACCGGGAGCCCCGGCGCGACCTCCTTCATCATCCGGCGGCGGAAGATGTTGTCCTCGACATCAGACCCGATCATAAGACTTGATTCTACCACCGACGCCCGGCCTCCCCGCCCCTTCTCCGTCCCGGGGAGGCCGCGGCTCACGCCCCGGAGGCCGCCTCCAGCAGGACGTCCTCGCGCAGGACGATCGCCTCGACGGGCTCACCCGCGAGCACGCCCTCGGACTCGGGCCCGATGAGCGCCAGCGCGTCGGCCCTGGTGAGAGAGCTGACGAGCCCGGAGCCCTGAGCCCCCACGGACTCGGCCCTGAACCCCTCCTCCGTCCGCGTCAGCGTGACGCGCATGGCGTGCATCCTGCCGAACTTGTTTTCGACGTCGTCCTCGAAGCGGACGCTCACGCGGGGGCGGTGCTTGTCCTCGCGTCCCATCATCGCCATAAGGGCGGGGCGGACGAAGAGCTCGAAGCAGACCATCGCGGAGACGGGGTTGCCGGGGAGGCCGAAGAAGCGCGCGCTGCCGCCCTCGTCGTCGCGGGCGCCGAAGAAGACGGGCTTGCCGGGCTTGAGCTTGACCCCCCAGAAGACCTGGCTCACACCGAGATCCAGCAGCGTGCTCTTGACGAGGTCCTTCTCCCCCACCGAGACCCCGCCGCTCGTCACGACGGCGTCGGCGCCTTCGAGGGCTTCTTCTACAGCGGCGCGCAGGACGTCCGCGTCGTCGGAGGCGGCGGAGACGCGGCGGGCGTCGGCGCCGGCCTCCAGGGCCTGGGCCACGAGGGCGTAGGAGTTGGAGTCGAAGATCTCGCCGGGCGCAAGATCGCGGGCGCCCGGCTCGACGAGCTCGGTGCCGGTCGCGAGGACGACGACCTTCGGGCGCCGGTAGACGGGGAGCTCGCCGTAGCCTTGCGTGGCGGCGAGGGCGATCTCGGGGGCCCCGATCTCCGTGCCGGCGGCCAGGATCAGGTCTCCTTCGTGGACGTCGCCGCCGCGCTCGCGGATATTGTTGCCGGGAGGGGCGTCCTTTTTGAGCTCGAACCGCTCGCCCCAGCCGGAGGTGTTCTCGACCATGACGACCGCGTCGGCCCCTTCGGGGATGACGCCGCCCGTGAAGATCTTGATCGCCTCCCCCTCCCCCACGCGCTTCCCCGCCGGACGCCCGGCCGGCGCCTCGTCGACGACCTCGAAGACGCGACCCGCCTCGGCGTCAACGCTCCGAACGGCGTAGCCATCTACGGCCGAGTTGTCGAAGGGCGGCGAGTCGAAGCGGGCGTAGAGGTCCTCGGCGAGCGCGAGGCCCCGCGCCTCGACGAGCGGAACCCTTTCCACGGGCAACCTCCGCGCGTTCTCCAGGATGAGCCGCACGGCGTCGTGATGGTCTGTCAGCTTCTGGAAGAGTTGCATCGGCCTACCCCCATCTAAGATCTCTTCTGCCGCCAAGCTACCACACCTCCCCGGCGGCGGAGGCTTCGGGGGATCCCGCCGGGGACCGCAGGGCAGGGTTCCATTCCGCCCTTGGAATAGTAACTTCCCTTCCTAGCTCGCCAGCAGCTCCTTGAGGGCGTCGTCGATGAACCCGATGTCCTTCTCGTTCATACCGCCGCCGGCGAAGTGTCCCCAGATCCCCGGTATCACGCGCAGCTCGGCGTTCGGCATGCGCTCGACCGCGTACCGCTCGTCCTCGGGCGGGAAGTAGAGATCCTTCTCGGCGGGCATGACGATGGCCCGCGCCTTTATGCTGCCCAGGGCCGTATCGTAGTCGCCGCCCATACCGGGCGTCTTGCTTATGTCCCCGTTCTGCCAGGTCCACAGCATGCACAGAAGGTTGTTGGCGTCGCGGCCGTCCAGGAAGAAGCCCTCCCAGAAGCCGACCAGGAAGTCCTCCAGGGAAGAGTAGCCCATCTCTGCGTACACCCGGTCCCAGTAGAACGCCTGGGAGAAGCCCCACCCGGCGTAGACCCGGGCCATCGCGCGCAGGCCGCGGGTGGGCTGCTCGTCGTACCAGCCGCCGTTCCAGGCCGCGTCGGCCGTGAGGGCGGCCTTCACGCCCTCGAGAAAGACGATGTTGTGCTCGCTCGTCTTCGGCGAGCCGCAGAACGGCGCTATCTTGGGGACCATCTCCGGGTAGCTTGCGGCCCACTGGTAGGTCTGCCCCGCACCCATCGACCAGCCCGTAACGAGCGCGAGTTTCTCGATGCCGTAGCGCTCCGTGACGAGCTTGTGCTGCACGGCGACGTTGTCCGCAACGGTGATGTTCGGGAAGCGGGCCTTGTCGTAGGGCGGAGGCGTGTTCGAGGGCGAGGAGGAGAGGCCGTTGCCGAGCATGTTCGGGACGACGATGAAGTACTCGTTCGGGTCGAGCGCCATGCCCGGCCCGATCAGCCACTCGTTCTCCCAGTGCCGCCCGGAGTACCACGTCGGGTAGACGATGGCGTTGGTCCCTTCCTCGTTCAGCGTACCGTACGTCTTGTAGGCGAGCTTCGCGTCGCGCAGCGTGGCGCCCTCCCGCAACACCACGTCGCCCAGCTCGAAAACCTCGTAGTTCCTCTCCAACCGGGGCCTCCTTTCCTTGCCTCGCCTTCGCTACAGTCCAGCCGTTCGCACCCGGTCCGGCCTGGTTATCTGAGGTGGGACTGCGGCGTCAGTGTCCCAGCGCCCAGGGCCTGCCGTGGCTATGCCCGTGCCCCTTTCCGGACGTCGTGCACCCCACGGGCCGCCTCACCACCTCGGGCTCGTGGGCGCTCTTCTCGGAGCGGTCCATCGCCTTCGAGAGGCCGGCGGGCATCCTCCTGGTGTTGGGCATCGAGTAGACCCGCTTCGCTTCCTTGCCGCAGGAGGGACAGGTCGTCGGGTCGCCGGCCTCGGCGAACGAGCGTCTCTGCTCGAAATCTCCGCAATCCTCGCAAACGAAGTCGTAAATGGGCATCCGAACCCCTCTCCCTTCAAACGTTTCGCGTCCCCAAGCACCACGCGAGGCGAGTTAAGCACACCCGCTACCTTCGCGCCAATTGCAGTATCTACATGTTTTGACACATATGAACCACATTCCCTTGACACGAATTCTGGCCTTATGTAATTTCGGTTACTACAGGTGCCTCTGGGGAAGCACCACGGGGAAAGGGAGGACAGCAAGGGCAGCAGAGAGAGGGGCGATGTTTACCGCTGCTCCCGCAAAACGGGGAGCTACCACGGGAGAAGGAGAGGTCGATGGCCGAGAGCCTGTTCAAGGTGGACGTAAACAAGTTTATGCAGGACCAGGAGGTCCCCGGGCACAATCGCTGGCACCCGGACATCCCGGCGGCGGCGTCCACCGATCCGGGGACGGACTTCCGCATGGAGTGCCTGGATTGGACCAACCGGCAGGTCAGGAACGACGACTCGGCGGACGACATCCGCGACATGGACCTGACGCCTTGTCACGTCTTGAGCGGTCCGATCCACATCAATGGTGCTGAGCCCGGTGACCTTCTGGTCGTGGATATTCTCGACGTGGGGCCGCCGAGCGGGCCGGGAGAGCAGTGGGGCTACACCGGCATCTTCTCCAAGCAGAACGGCGGCGGCTTCCTCACGGACTACTACCCCGACGCCCACAAGGCGATCTGGGACCTGCGCGGGCTGTACGCCTCCAGCCGCCACATCCCCGACGTGCAGTTTGTGGGTGTGGGGATCA
>JADDPR010000456.1 GCA_016781775.1 Rubrobacter sp.
TATCCGGAGGTCCTCGAAGAGGAGCTCGTTCGTCTCGTTGTTGATCATGACCCGCCGCGGCTTCACCGTGAGCCCGGTCCCGACCGCCTCGTGCAGGTCGAAAAGAAAGACCGAGAGACCTTCGGACTTGCGCTTCACCCTATCGCGCGGGGTGGTCCGGGCCAGCAACATCATCATGTCCGAGTGTCCCACGCGGGAGATGTAGATTTTGCGCCCGTTCACGACGTACCCGTCGCCCTTTCGCACGGCCGTCGTCTCGAGCGAGGTCGTGTCGGTCCCGGCCTCGGGCTCCGTCACGCCGAAGGCCTGAAGGCGTATCTCACCGCTGGCTATCTTCGGGAGGTACTCCCTCTTCTGCTCCTCGGAGCCGTGCCTGAGCAAGGTCCCCATCGTATAAACCTGCGCGTGGGCGGGCTGGGCGTTGCCGCCGGAGCGGTTGATCTCCTCTAGGACGACCGAAGCTTCGGTGAGCCCGAGGCCCATCCCCCCGTACTCCTCGGGGATGAGCGCTCCGAGGTAGCCCGACTCGGTCATCGCCCGGACGAACTCCTCCGGGTACTCGCGCCTCGCATCGAGGTCGCGCCAGTACTCGTCCCCGAACCCCGCGCAGACCTCGCGCACCCCCCGTCGCAGATCCTCGTAAGCCACGGTCCCGATCACGCCCAACCTCTCCTTTCTCGTACCCCCGAGCGCCAGCGGGACCACACCGTCGATGCAGCCGAACGGGGCGGATTACCCCCGTTCCATGCCCTCCTCTGCCATACGATGGCACCCGGACCGCGGTCCCGCCTCGGCACCCAAGCAGTGTAGTACGAGCGGTGCGACGGGGAAGGCGCGGTGAGTATTGGGGGCTTCCCGGCCGCCACCAGCGCAACCCGACCCGACGGCTCTCCCCGCGCAAGCGGTAAGGACGGCGGGGCAAGGGTACTAGAATCGAGGCGATGGAAGATGCGTGGTCTCCCGGTCCGTGGATGCGGGAGGAAGCGTTCGATGGGCGAAAGGGGAGAAGGGTGGCGCTGAAACAGGGATGGCGGGGCAGGTTCTTCGAGGACTTCGAGGTCGGGGACGTCTACGAGCACCCTCTGGGGCGCACCGTCACCACCACCGACAACGCCTGGTTTACGCTTCTCACCCAGAACACCGCCCCTATCCACTTCGACCAGCACCTTTCTTCCCAGACCGAGTTCGGAAAGCCTCTCGTCGACTCGACCTTCACCGTCGCCCTCGTCACCGGACAATCCGTCACCGACGTCTCCCAGAACGTCTTCGCGAACCTCGGGTGGGACGAGATCCGCCTCCCCGCCCCCGTCTTCGAGGGCGACACGATTTACTCCGAGAGCGAGGTCCTCGAGAAGCGCGAATCCAGGAGCCGCCCGAACGTCGGTATCGTCACCGTGAAGACGTCGGGCTACAACCAGGATGGCACCGTGGTCATCACCTTCAAGCGCACCATCATGATCTACAGAAGGGGGCACGCTCCCGACATGCACCGCCCTAGCCTCAGGGCCGGAGAAGGGGACTAGTCTTGAGCGGGACCACCGCAGCGGATCAACCTACTCAGGGGCTCACCTCGTCCCTCCGGGCCTCCGCCACGAAAGGGGACTGCAAGGGCAACTCGGCGAACTCCGCCCCGGACGGAGAGCGCAGCCTACCCCGCAGCGGGATATGTCCGGGGAGGCTGTGGCTTAGTCTGTTTTCAGGACGAGCAGGAGATCTCCCGGCTCGACCCTCGTGCCCGACGCGACGGCGAGCTTCTCGACGGTCCCGGCGGAGGGAGCCGTGATGGAGGACTCCATCTTCATCGCCTCCATGGTGCCGAGCTGCCGCCCGGCCTCGACCTCCTCGCCTTCCTCGACGTTTATCGTCACCACACCGCTCATCGGGGCGGCGACGTGGCCGGGATCGTCCGGGTCGGCCCTCTCGCGGACGGGCACCTCGGGCTCCAGAGAGCGGTCCTGGGCATCGACGGGCCTCGACTGGCCGTTCAGGGAGACGAGGAGCGTCCGTATGCCGCGCTCGTCGGCCTCGGTGACCGCCTCCAGCTCCACGTACAACCTGACGCCGGGCTCCAGGTCGATGGCGAGTTCCTCCCCCGTCTCCAGCCCGTAAAGGAAGGCGCGGGTCGGCACGACGGAGACGTCGCCGTAGCTCTCCTCCGCCTTCTCCTTCTCGGCGGTGGGGCCCGGCAGCAGGATCTTGTCGAGCGCGCGGCGTCGTTCCGGTCCCGCACCCGCGTCGTCGAGCGCCGCCCGGTCCTTCTCGGACAGGCTTACTTCATCGGAGCCGGGCGCTCCGTCGCCCTCGCGCCCGTCGAGCGCGCGGCTCCTGAACGGCTCGGGCCAACCGCCGGGCGGCTCGCCGAGCTCGCCTCGCAGGAAGCCGAGGACGCTGTCGGGCAGGTCGTAGGAGGAGGGGTCCTTCTCGAGGTCGTCGGGGTCGACGTCCGAGGAGAGGAGGTAGAGGGCGAGGTCTCCGACCACCTTGCTCGTCGGGGTCACCTTGACGAGGTGGCCGAGCAGGTCGTCGCACCTGGCGTAGGCTTTCTCGATCTCCTCGAAGCGCTCGCCGAGGCCCATCGCCATGGCCTGCTGGCGCAGGTTCGAGAGCTGGCCGCCCGGGATCTCGTGCCGGTAGACCGTCCCCGTCGGCGACCTCAACCCCGCCTCGAAGGGCGCGTACAACGTCCTGACCGCCTCCCAGTAGGGCTCGAGGGCCGCCAGGGCGTCCAGCGAGAGCCCGGTCTCCCTGTCCGTATGGTCCGTGGCGGCGACGATGGCCGAGAGGGACGGCTGGCTCGTCATCCCCGAGAGCGGGGCCGCCGCCCCGTCCACGGCGTCCACCCCCGCCTCGACGGCGGCGAGGTAGGTGGCGAGTCCTCCGCCGGAGGTGTCGTGGGTGTGCAGGTGTACCGGCAGATCGAACTCGCTCCGCAAGGCCGAGACCAGCTTCCTCGCCGCCGGGGCGCGCAGGAGGCCGGCCATGTCTTTTATGCACAGAACGTGCGACCCCGCCTCGACGAGCCCTTCGGCGAGCCGGAGGTAGTAATCCAAGGTGTAGAGCTTCTCCCTGGGGTCGGAGAGGTCGCCGGTGTACGAGATGGCCCCTTCGGCCAGAGCGCCCGTCTCCCGCACCGCTTCTACCGCCGGGCGCATCCGGTCGACGTCGTTGTTCGCGTCGAAGATGCGGAAGACGTCCATCCCGGTCCGGTGCGCTTCGGCGACGAATGCCCTGACCACGCCGGAGGGGTACGTGGTGTAGCCGACGGTGTTCTGGCCCCTGAGGAGCATCTGTAGACAGACGTTGGGGAGGGCCTCCGAGAGGCGGGCGAGCCGCTCCCACGGGTCCTCGTGCAGGAAGCGCAGCGCGACGTCGAAGGTCGCCCCGCCCCACGCCTCCGCCGAGAGCAGCCCGGGCAGGCCCCTCGCGACGTGCGGGGCGGCGACGAGCATGTCGAAGGTCCGCATGCGCGTGGCGAAGAGG
>JADDPR010000506.1 GCA_016781775.1 Rubrobacter sp.
GGTAAGACGGTTAGTGGCGGGCGGTTGAACGCTGCGCAGGCACTCAGGTAGGAGCCGTACCTGCGATTACAGTCGTTTTCCGTTTGAGCCGATAACAGGTTGAGGCGCGCGAGCGCTACGACAAAGGCAAACCCGTCGCGAGACGGGGACGCAAAGCCCACGGACCTCTAGATGAAACGAGGTGGCCGGGTTCTCGAAAAGCGAGCCGGGGAGGTTCCCCCGAGGAGGCGACTGTGAAGTTACCCCACCACGAAACGAGCCTTTGGGGCAGAATCCATTGCGCTTTACAAAGGCGCGGCTCTTAGCGCTGTACGCAGATTCTCGCGGCCGTTGGGTGAATTATCAATGCTCGACAGCGGCACACTCGGACACGCGTACTAGCGACTTCACCAAGCATTATGGGGGTTCGGTGGAATCGAGAGGGTAGCAGAAAGACGGAGGTTGCATGTCATACCCGCAAAGAATCTGGTTGTTATCGTCCATCATCGCGGCAACACTGGTGGTCTTTCTCGTCTTCCAGGGCGGCACGCAGGAGGCCGAGTCCGAGCCGACGCAGGGAAAGTCGCCGCCCGGATCAGCGAGTAAGCCGAGCTTTCCGGCACCGGACGACGCGGAGTTCAAGAGCGACAAGATCATCGTCAAGGTCGAGGACGACGTCTCGGCGCCGAGCTAGATCAGCTCAACAGGGAGAACGGGGCCCGCACCGAGGAAGATCTCCCCAGGAGCGACGTGAGCGTAGTGGACCTTCCGCGCGACCTGTCCGTCGAGGAGGCCGTAGAGGTCTATGAGGATGCCCCCGAGATCGAGTATGCCGAGCCGGACTTCCTGCTCGCGCCCTCTTAGACCACGACCACCAACGATCCGGAGTACGCAAAGCTCTACGGGTTGAACAACACCGGGCAGAACGACGGTACGGTGGACGCCGACGTGGACGCCCCCGAGGCGTGGAACACCTCGACCGGCGAGCCCGGGACCGTGGTCGCCGTTATCGACGAGGGCATCGATATAAACCACCCGGACCTCAGGGATAACATCTGGACGAATCCGGGTGAGGTGGCGGGCAACGGCATCGACGACGAGCGCAACGGCTACGTCGACGACGTCAACGGTTACGACTTCGCCAACGACGATGCCTCCGTCTACGATCCGGACCCCATCAGCGGCGCCGGTGACGAGCATGGCACCCACGTCGCCGGTACGATCGCCGGCGAGGGGAACAACTCCCTCGGCGTGGCGGGCGTCTCGTGGCGCGCCTCCATCATGCCGCTCAAGTTCCTCGGTCCCAACGGCGGCTACACCTCGGACGCCATCGAGGCCATAAACTACGCCGTCAATAAGGGCGCCAAGATCAGCAACAACTCCTGGGGCGGCGGCGGCTACTCGCAGGCGCTGCGCGACGCCATCGCGAGGGCCGACGCCTCCGGGCACCTTTTCGTGGCTGCGGCCGGCAACGGTGGCGCGGACGGTGTTGGCGACGACAACGACGTAACCCCGTCCTACCCGGCCTCCTACGATCTCCCCAACATCGTCTCCGTGGCCGCGACCAATCGTAACGACGTCCTCGCGGGCTTCTCGAACTTCGGGGTCAACAGCGTGGATGTCGCCGCCCCCGGCGTCAGTATCCTGAGCACCCTTCCGAACAACACGTACGGCTCGTACAGCGGCACCTCGATGGCCACGCCTCACGTCTCCGGCATAGCAGCTCTAATAAGGAGCGAGCGCCCCGAGCTCGACGATGCGCAGATGAAGGCCCAGATTCTGCAGTTTGTCGAGAAGAAGGACACTCTCGCGGGCAAGACGGCGACCGGTGGCCGCGTAAATTCGGCTGCCTCCCTCTCGCAGCAGGCCGCGCCGCCCCCCGATACCACCGCCCCGGATACCGGGATCTCCTCCGGTCCTTCCGGCACCGTCCGGAGCGCCTCCGCGAGCTTTTCGTTCACCGCCTCCGAGGCCGGAAAGTTCAGGTGCAGCCTCGACGGCGCCGCCTTCTCCGACTGTGCGTCACCGAAGTCCTACTCCTCCCTGACCAGCAGGAGCCATACCTTCCGCGTCGCGGCGGTGGACGAGGCGGGGAACGTGGACGAAACCCCGGCCACCCGTACGTGGACGGTGGACACGATCCTGCCGACCGTGACCAGCCTCGTCCCCTCCTCGGGCGCCAAGACCAAGGATAGGACCCCGGCGATCTCCGCCGTCGTCAGGGATTCCCAGACGAACCTGGCGAAGGGCGACATCAAGCTCTTCGTGGACGGCAGGCAGATCTCGGCCTCCGCTTTCGCCTACGACGCGTCCACGGACAAGCTCTCGTACACGTCGGGCACCCTATCTTACGCTCGGCATACGGTGAAGGTGGACGCCCGCGATGCGGCCGGCAACGTCGTCTCCAAGCAGTGGACCTTCTACGTCGTCAGGTAACTTCGCGGAGCCGCATCGTCTCGGCTACACGGGGCGGGAGGACCGGGTTTTCTAACCCGATCCTCCCGCTTTTTCGAGGCTTCGATGGGTGGCTCGTCGGCCGGCGGGGGAAGAGTGGCCTTATGGTAAGATCTTTCAAATCGCCGATTGGTACGGCGAATCGAATGAAATTTCATCAACCGGGAATTCGGTCCCGGAGGAGGTTCCGTGGCATGGTTGACTGGTTTCGCAAGCGGGACAAGAACGGCCAGAAGGGAGAGGCGCCTGGCACCGGCGCGCAAGAAGGGGCGCGTCCCCCAGAGGAGTCTTCGTTGAACGTGGAGAGCGAGACCGCGGAGCATCTCGTCGACCGGACACCGCGACCGCCAGAGCCTGCGGACGGATTTTCGGAGGCCGGGATCCGCGAGGCCCTGAGGGACGTGAGGGACCCGGAGATCGGGCGGGACGTCGTCTCCTTGAACATGGTGCGAAGCGTGCAGATCGAGGGCTCCGGTGTGACCGTAGGGATAGCGCTCACGACCGCCGGCTGCCCGATGAAGGTCCGGATCACCGACGACGTCCGCGACCGCCTGATGATGATCGAGGGCGTCGAGAGCGTCGACGTCGACTTCGGTGTGATGACCGACGCCGACCGGCAGAACCTCATGACCTCGCTGCACGGAGGCCCCTCCGAGCTCGCCCCCGCCTTCAAGGACGAGTCGAAGACTCGCATCATCGCGGTCGTCTCGGGCAAGGGCGGGGTCGGCAAGAGCACCGTCGCGGTCAACCTTGCGGCCGCGCTGGATCGGGCCGGGCACTCGGTCGAGATCCTGGACGCCGACGTCCACGGCTCCTCCATCCCGGTGATGCTCGGCGCTACGGAGAAGCCGAACGTGGTGGGCGGCGTTATCTTCCCGATCGAGTCCGCCTCCGGGCTGAAGTTCATCTCCATGGGCAACTTCGTGAACGAGGGGCAGGCCATAATCTGGCGCGCCCCGATCGTGAACAAGGCCCTCACCCAGCTTATGCGCGACGTTTACTGGGACGAGCCGGACTTCATCATCGTGGACATGCCCCCCGGCACCGGCGACGT
>JADDPR010000021.1 GCA_016781775.1 Rubrobacter sp.
GGAGGAGAAAGGCGATGAGCACGAGGTACGTGACCGACGAGACGGGACGGCGCGTCGAGGTCATCATGAGCGTCGAGGAGTACGAGCGCCTGGTCGAGGCCGCCGAGGAGCTGGAGGACCTGCGCATCTACGACGAGGCCAAGCGACGGACGGATCGCGGGGAGGCCGAGTTCGTGCCGTGGGAGGAGGTCCGCGACGGGGTCGGCTCGGAGCACGAGGAGGGGTGAGCGAAGGGCCTCCGTCTCCCTCCTACGAGATCCGCGTTGAGCGGGCCGCCGCGAAGGCCCTCGCCAAGCGCGTACGCCAGGAGGACGCGGAGCGCATCAGACGAGCGATAGACGACCTCGCCGCGGAACCCCGGCCGCCCCAGAGCATCGAGCTGCGGGGCCGGGAAGGACGGCGCCTGAGGGTCGGGGACTACCGGGTGATCTACGAAGTGGACGACGATGAGCTCATTGTCACCGTTCTAGGCGTCGGACATCGCCGGGACGTCTACAGATGAACCACCAAGGAAGGAGAGCCCCGTGACGACCGCCCTACAAAAGGTCCAGGCGCAGCTCGCAGACATGGCTACGAACCTCGGTCAGGCCATAGAGGAGGAGCAGTACGCTTCGCGGCGCCAGGCGAACGGGCAGGCGGTCCCAGCTCGCCGGCGAGCTCCCCTCGCGAGGATGCCCTGATTGGAGAGCATAAAAATCCGGGGGCTTAGCGAAGTGTAGAATGCCTGCGTGGATGTACCAGAGTCGACTTCTTCGGCCCGGATTTACCAGCTAAAGATCTCCCTGCGCGAGATCAGCCCGATGATCTGGAGGCGGTTGCTGGTGAGTGATGACACCCCGCTGGTGGAGCTACATGAGGTCATCCAGCTGGCGATGGGATGGGAGGGCTACCACCTCTGGCGTTTCACCGCCAACGGAAGGGAATACGGCCACGCCTACGGCGAGGATCTTACCAGTGAAGCTCATGAGACCATCCTCTCCGATCTGAACCTCCGGCCTCGGCAGAGGTTCCTCTACGATTACGACTTCGGCGACTACTGGCAGCACGAGATACGGGTGGAGAAGACCCTGGAGCCGGGGCCACGGAAGAGCTACCCGACATGCATCGGCGGCAAGAGGGCGTGTCCGCTGGAGGACTGCGGAGGTCCGTGGACCTACCAGGAGCTGTTGCACCTGGCCGGTAGTCCGTTCGGAGACTACGAGCGTCGACAAGCTCGGGAGATCCTTGGCAGGAGCTTCGACCCGGAGGCTTTCGACCGTCGGCGGGTCAATGCCCTGCTGAAGGAGCTCGCCCGTCGTTAAGCGGCGCCGTGGAGCACCTCCTCGGGCCCGTCCTTTTCACAAACGAAGTCCGGGTACCACCGCCGGAAACATGCCTCAAGCTCCCGGTCGAGCGTCCTGGTGCGGTTTTGGAGAAGCAGGTGCGCTCCCCGCTTGCTCCACTGCATCTGCTGCTTCTTGCAGAAGCGCTTGTTGAGGACAGCGTTGACGGTGGCCTCGGCCTCGGCGGTGGAGATAGTTTCGCCGTAGCGCCGCCTCTCGCCGTAATTGGGGATCATCGCGGCGTTCCTCTCAATGTAGACGCGGAACTCCCCCACGGCCTTGAGAAGCTTCTTTGGGCCGGGTGGACAGCCTCCCGGGCGCGCTTCTTCGAGCTCGTAAACCAGCGTCTCGGCGTCCATCTCTACGAACCTGACGTGACGCAGGGCCTCGTAGACATTGCCGTGCCAGCAGTACCACTTCACGCTCCCAAGCAGCTTGCGAATCTCCTCTCCCAGCCTCTTGTCCAGCCGGGCAAGGCCCTTCGCGTGCTGGTCGAGCACGGTGAGACGCATGGTCAAGTGGAACCAGTCCAGGACGTGCTCGGCGTGCGGGTTGAGGTAGAACTGCAGATCCCTGACGTTGTCGGCGCCGTCGGAGACGAAGGTCACCTGCTGGTTCATCTGCATGCCCTGAGACTTGAGGAGCTCGAAGAGGCGGCGCTTGGGCTTCTCGTCGTAGCCGTACACGAACCCGAAGCGCTTGACGTCGCGAGGAGGATCTCTTGCATCCCCGCAGTCTTGCCAGGTAACGGACCTGCCGACGATGACCTCGAAGTGGCGCCTCTTTTCCGTCCAGTCCCGCACGTAGCCGCCGTCCATCGCTACCGTGATCGGGCCGTCGGGCTGTGGCAGTTCCTTCCACTCCGCCGGGCACGTGTCGATGAACGAGGACCGCTCGTCCTCCAGCTCTGCTTCCATGCGCTCCGCCACCCCCAGCGCGTGGTTGCGCACGGTGGCGGCGCCCAGCTTCTCGTCCACGGGGAGCACGTCCTTTAGCATCCCGGCGGTCATCCCATAGGAGACCAGTGAGGACCACTTCGTCTCAAGGTATAAGAGCTCCGGAGAAGTATGCTCGGTGAGTAGCTCGTTCAAGGGACTGAAGGTGGCGGTCCCTGCGGGGGAGCAGCGGCAGGGTCTCAGGCGCGGGCTGTCGAGAGAGACGTCGCCGAACGGGGTGCGGAAGAGGACGGTGTGGTGACCTTTTAGGCCGAGCCGTCCCTCGTACGTCGGGCATCCGCGCCGGGCCTCCACAAACTCCGAGACCTGCCGTTCCAGGATGTGCTTCTGTAGCGTCTTCAGTATCTCCTTGGACTCCGCGAGGCTCAGCCCCAACTGCTCGATACGCTCGCAGTCCTTCTCCAAGGCGGCCAGCTCCACGATCTCCCCCCCGGCCTCGTCCTCGCCTTCGGCCATGAGCTGGACCTTGAACCTGAGCTTCTTCACCCGCCCTCACCCCTCTGCCCGTTCCCGGCGCCCGCCGTGGTGCTCGGTCGCCACGCCCTGCTGCAGCATCCTCCTGACGCTGGTGCGGCCGATGGAGAGCCTGCGGGCGATCTCGGACTTGCTCATGCTCGCCTCGTGCATCTCCTTAACCCGCTCTTCTTGAAGCGCTGCCGTCCTCGGCCGGCCGTGCGGCCTTCCTTCCGCGCGTGCCTGGGCGATGCCCGCCTTCACCCTCTCGCGCAGGATGTCACGCTCGAACTCGGCGAAGACCGCCAGTAGTCCCGCCATCGCCCTGCCTGTCGGGGTGGTTAGATCGAGAGCCTCCGTTAGCGAGACGAACCCCACACCGAGCTCCCCAAGCTCACCGAGTGTCGTAACGAGGTCGACCAGAGAGCGTCCCCACCGGTCGAGTCTCCAGACCACGATCGCGTCTACCTCTCTTCGGCGCGCCGCCTTCAGCAGCTGCGCGCGTTTCTCCCGCTCTTTCGCACCCGAGCCGATCTCCGAGACTTCCATCGCCACCGCCCAACCACGATGCTCCGCATACTCCCGCATCGCCGAAAGCTGCATCGGCAGAGTTTGCTGGTCGTAGGTGGAGACCCTGGCGTAGAGCCCGACCCTCATTTTCCTCCCCATCCGATCACCCCCTCGATTTACCCCTGGCCAAAAACCCTCCACAAAGAGGGCTTCGGAAACCGCCTTTTTATGGGGTTTTCT
>JADDPR010000511.1:0-774 GCA_016781775.1 Rubrobacter sp.
GAGGTGGTCGAACGGCTTGGTCAGGTAGTCGTCGGCGCCCAGGTCCAGCGCCCGGACCTTGTCGAGCGTCGAATCGCGCGCGGTGAGCATCAGGATCGGCACCCGCGAGGCCTCGCGGATGCGCCGGCAGACCTCCAAGCCGTCGGGCGGCGGCATCGACACGTCGAGGACCACCAGGTCCGGGCGCTCCTCCTCGAAGCGCCTGAGCGCTTCCTCGCCGTCCGCCGCGATCGTCACCCGGCAGTCCGGCCAGGTCATGCGCGCGCCGAAGGCGACCACGTCGGCGACGTCGCGCGCGTCCTCGGCGATGAGCAGCTTCAGCGTCAACGCTCGTCCCCGCCCGCGTCGCGGCGGAGCGGCAGGGCGACGCGGAAGGTCGCCCCTTTGCCGGGCCGGCCCTCCGCCCGGATGCTTCCCCCATGAAGCTCGACGATGGCCTTAGCGATCGCGAGCCCCAGCCCGGACCCGCCGCCCGCCGGGCGGAGGCGGTGGAAGCGCCGGAAGATCGCTTCCTGCTCCCCGGCCGGGATACCGGGGCCGTCGTCGCTCACCGAGAGCGAGACCTCGTCGCCCTCGACGCGACCGTGGATCGCGACGCGCGTGCCGCCCGGGGTGTGGCGGTGGGCGTTGGAGAGGAGGTTCACGACCGCCTGCTCCAGCCGCCGCGGGTCTCCCTCGGTCGGCAGCGGCTCGGGCATGTCGACCTCCAGGGTCTGCCCCTTCTCGCCGGTGAGGGGACGCACCGCGGATACCGCCTCCGCGACGACGGCGCGC
>JADDPR010000511.1:865-3478 GCA_016781775.1 Rubrobacter sp.
CGTTGCGCCGGGCGTTGTCCACCAGGGCGCGCTCGTCGGGCCGCAGCCGGTCTTCGGCGCTCGCGTCGAGCATGCCCAGCCCGGCCCCGGCGGCCGTGAGCGGCGTGCGCAGCTCGTGGGAGACGTTCGAGACGAAGTCGGACCGGGCCCGGTCGAGCTCCTCGAGGCGCTCGGCCTCGTCGCGCACCGACCGGGCCTCCTCCTGCTCGAGTCGCAGCCGGCGAATCACGATGGCCATGCCGGCCCCCACCAGGGCGAGCAAGACCAGGCGGGCGACCAGGGCCCGGGCGTCCTCCGCGCTGGGTAACCCCGGGAGGAGGACCAGGTCCACGGCCGCGACGACGGCCGCGGCGGCGGCCGCGTAGAGCAGGGTCCCGCGCAGCGTCATGCTCGCGGCCGCGCAGTCCACGGCCAGGAAGAAGAGGACGAAGAGCAGCCCCCTGGCTCCCCCGCAAGGAAGTAGAGCAGCGCGACGACCGGGAGGTCCGCGACGTACCTCCGCGCGAAGGAGCGCAACGAGCGCGACATCCTGCGCTGGATGAAGGCGGCGATCAGACTGTAGCCCGCGAAGAGCACGACGAGCCCCCAGATCGGGAGCCCCAGGAGGCCCGTCGTGGGTTGGGCCAGCGCGATCAGCAGCAGCGCTGCGATGGTCGCCGATTCCAACCAGAAGAGCGCGCGGTCCACGAACCGGTACGGCTCCTCCGGGCGGACGCGGGACGCGGCGTTGGGCGGCTTACCCATGCTCCTCCCCGGCCCGGAAGCCCGGGCGGACCCGGACCCGCGCCGGCCGACCCGCCGTGAACGGCCCTCGGAGGTCGCACCCGAGGCCTCCGCCGGACGGCGTTGCGACCGCTCGGGTCGGCTCGGCGGGCGCGAGCGCGGCCGAGACGGAACCCGACTCCTCGCGCCATCGCCCCCCCGTTGCCTCCGTGATCGGCGCCGACGGTAGCCCCAATGCTGCTCCTCCTGCTGAAATGCCACCCGCGTGCTTCCGGCCGCTCGACGCCCCGGCCTTCGTCGGCGTGGGCGCTGCACTTCGACGGGAGTCGATTGTATAGCTACTCCGCGCGGGGCGCGAGGGGCGCGTCGGGCCGCCTGCCCCGCGGTTGGAGAGAGTAGAGGCTCCCGCCAACGCAACCCGAGCGGCGGAAAACGGCCCTCGCGAAGCTTCTCGGAAAAGCCCTCGCCGTCGTGGTGTCCCCGAAACTGGTGCTCGCGCCTCTATGAGGCCGCAATACCGACGTGGAGGTCTCACGCCGCCGACCGACTTCCATGAGAAGGCACATTCTGTCAAGGCCGACGTGGCGGCCATGGCGCTAGGCTGCATCCTCTCCGCCCGGTACCCCGCCGCCGCGCTTCCATTCGCACTCTCTCGTCGGTCGCCTCATCTGGACCGGGTGCATGATGGGATCCGTACCCCAAGGCCGGCGCTGCTATCTCACGAGCGGTCTCTCCCGAAGGAGGCCAAGTCGGTCTGCGCAGTCGCCGGAACCCGGGGCGGTCGGGTACCGTGCGTCGGGTTCACCCCGCACGCCGCGGTCAGCTCGCCAGCGTTCCGCCTCCTTCCACTCGTCGCCCTCGGTCCTACGCGGGCCCGCTCCTCGTCCTGCTAGCGTTGTACAGCGGCTCGTAGGCCTCGCCGGTGACCCACAGGCGATGCAGCAGCACCGAGAGCTTCCTTGCCACGGCCACCACGGCCCTCCTCTTGGCGTTCTTGCCGCCCCTGCCCGCTATCTTCTCCCCGTGGCGCTTGAGGTCCGAGTCCGAGGCGAAGGGGCCGAGCAGGTAGTGGGCGCCCTGAACCAAAAGCTTCCTGAGCATCTCGTCGCCCCTCTTCGAGATGCGTTGCTGCGGGTCGGACTCGCCGGACTGGTGCTGGCCGGGGGCGAGCCCGAGGTAGGCCCCCACCGAGCGGCTGGTCCCGAACCGGGCCGGGTCCTCGAGCACCAGCACGAAGGAGAGCGCGGTGATCGGTCCGACGCCGCCCACCTGCCGCAGCAGTGCGGTTTCGGGATAGAGCTCCTCGGAGAGGGCCTCCAGCGCGCGCTCGTACCCCCGGACCCGGGCGGTCAGGGAGGCGATCGTGTCGAGGATGGGCTCCAGCGCCGGGACCAGCGCCTCGGGCAGTTGCTCGCGGGCCTTGTCGTGGAAGCTCTCGGCGTTGCACTTGGGTAGGCGGGCCCCGAAGGACTTGACCACGCCGCGGACGTGGTTGACCAGCTTGGTCCTGGTCCCGACGAGGGCCTCGCGCGAGCGGACCAGCGCCAGGTGGGCCTGGGCGGACTCGCCGCGGTGCTCGATCGGGGAGAGCAGCCTCGGGTCAAGCCGTGCCAGGCGGGCGAGGTTCTCGGCGTCGAGCCTGTCGTTCTTCTTGCCGTCCGCGTAGATGAGCCTGAGCTTGCGCGCGTTGGCCACCAGCACCTCGTGGCCCGAGCGCTCCAGGATCCGGCTGACCCACGGCGAGTGGGTCCCCGCCTCTATGGCGACGAGCATCCGCTCGCGGTCGGCGAACCGCCTCTCGAAGGACCTCGGGTTGGTCGGGACGCGGCTCTCCTCCAGGACCTCTCCGCTCTTCGTGTCGAGCGCGCAAAGGTGACTGTAACGGTCGCC
>JADDPR010000407.1 GCA_016781775.1 Rubrobacter sp.
CAGGTTTATGCGAGCGTTACTCTAGGCCCTGAGCTTGTCGAGGTGCTGCTTGCGGAACTTCGCGACCTTTGGCGCGATCACGACCTGGCAGTACGGCTGCCGGGCGTTGTTCCGGAAGTACCCCTGGTGATAATCCTCGGCCCGGTAAAAGGCCTCGAACGACACGACCTCCGTTACGATCGGGTCGTCCCAGACCCCTTCGGCCTCGATCTCCGAGATAACCTCCTCGGCTATCCGCCTCTGCTCCTCGTCGTGGGAGAAGACCGCGGAGCGATACCGCGTCCCCACGTCAGCCCCCTGCCGGTTCAGCGTCGTCGGATCGTGCGTGGCAAAGAAGACGTTCAGGACATCCCGGTAAGACAACACCTCCGGGTCGAACGTCACCTGCACGACCTCCGCATGCCCCGTCGTCTCCGAGCACACCTGCCGATAAGTCGGGGTCGGCAAGAACCCGCCCGAATACCCCGACTCCACCTTCAAGACGCCTTTCGTCTCCTCAAAGACCGCCTCCACGCACCAGAAGCAACCGCCCCCGAGCGTGGCGACCTCGGTGCGCGACCTATCTCTGCCCATCGACATCCTCTTTTCTCATCTGATTTTAGGTATGCTTATTATACTGCGACGCTTCCAAATACCGGGAGAAAAGACCTCTTTCCAAAGCAGGTTCTGCAACGTTTCCTTACGCGATCCACCCGCGTGCAGCGTACGACAGGGAGAGGTCAGGCGCGAGGGCGGGAGGCTCGCCAGACCCACCAGATGAGTACGACCTGAAGCGGCATGCGAGCCCAAAGTAGCGCCACCCACCACGCGGGTTTCTGGGCAGCGCGAGCGTCGAGCAGCATTTGCAGATTGGCCGGCCAGACCGCCAGCAGCAAGAGGATGAGGCCGATCCCAGCGACGGAACGGGTGCGTTTGGAGAACATCCCTAGCCCACCCAGGATCTCTAAGGCACCGCTTAGGTAGACCAGCTCGCGGTGGAGCGGCAGGTACGTCGGCATGATCCGCTCGTAGGCGCCGGGGGCGAGGAAGTGCAGCGCGCCAGCCGCAACGAAGATCACCCCCAGCGACGTGCGGAAGAATGAGGAGCTCACGCCCCCTCTGCGCCCTCCGATCCGGCTTAGCGCCCCGTCATCTGCTTCGCGTCGAGGAGCCGGTTGAGATCCTCCTCGGAGAGCTCCGTCTCTTCGCGGGCGACCTCGCGGATGGTCTTGTTCTCCTTGTAGGCCTTCTTGGCGAGGTCGGCGGCCTTGTCGTAGCCGACCTCGGGGGCGAGGGCGGTGGCGAGCATGAGGCCGTTCTCGACGAGCTCGGGGCCGCGCTCGGTAGCCTTGAGGCCGACGACGAGCTGGTCGGAGAAGTTGTCGGCGGTGCTGGCGAGGAGCGAGATGGACTGGAGGAGATTGTGGGCGATGACCGGGAGCATGACGTTGAGCTCGAAGTTGCCGCTCTGGCCGGCGAGCGCGATCGTCGCGTCGTTGCCGATAACCTGGGCGGAGACCATCGCGGCGCTCTCGGCGATCACGGGGTTGACCTTGCCGGGCATGATGGAAGAGCCGGGCTGCACCTCGGGAAGGGCTATCTCGGCGTAGGAGGCGCGGGGGCCGCTGCCGAGGAAGCGGATGTCGTTGGCGATCTTGAGCATGCTGACCGCGACGGTCTTGAGGGCGCCGCTGGCGAAGACGGTTCCGTCCATCGCACTCTGGGCCTGGAAGTGGTTCTCCGTCTCGCGCACCTCGACGCCGAAGCGCTGGGCGAGGCGCTCGGTGACCTTCGAGGCGAACTCGGGGTGGGTGTTGACGCCTGTGCCAACGGCCGTGCCGCCGAGAGCCACTTCGGCTAGGTCGCCCTGGGCTTTCTTGATGCGCTCGATGCCGCGCTCTATCTGCCCGGCGTAGCCTCGGAACTCCTGACCGAGGCGGATGGGGGTCGCGTCCTGGAGGTGCGTCCTACCCGTCTTGACTACGCCGTCGAACTCTTCGGCCTTCTCCCCGAGGGCGGCGCGGAGCTTCTCGAGGGCGGGGAGGAGGTCGCGCTCTATGGAGATCTGGGCGGAGAGGTGGATGGCGGTCGGGATGACGTCGTTGGAGGACTGGCCGCGGTTGACGTGGTCGTTGGGGTGGACGGGGCTCTTCGAGCCGAGCGTGCCGCCGAGAATCTGGATCGCCCTGTTTGAGATGACCTCGTTGGCGTTCATGTTCGTCGAGGTGCCGGAGCCGGTCTGGAAGATGTCGAGGACGAACTGGCCGTCGAGCCTCCCGTCCACGACCTCCTCGGCCGCCTGCACGATGGCGTCCCTCACCCCCTCGTCGAGGCCGCCGAGCTCGTGGTTGACGTTCGCCGCCTCGAGCTTGATGGCCCCGAGGGCCTCTATGAAGCGGCGGGGGAAGCGGAGATCGCTGATGGGGAAGTTGTCGAGGGCGCGGCGGGTCTGGGCGCCGAAGAGGGCGTCGCGGGGAACCTCGACCTCGCCCATCGAGTCGCGCTCTACGCGGTGCGGCGTCTCGTGTTGCGTCATCTCTTGCGTCCTCCTCTTCGAAGCGTGTGCTGTCGCGTCATATAATCTTTCCCGATAACACGGCATTATACGAGAGGTGATCGGATGGATTCTCAAGGCTCTCTGAGGCACGCGTTAAAGGAGTGGGCGGTCGCCGTCAAGGCGCTCGAACGCGGCGAGACCGCACTCGTCGTCCGAAAGGGCGGCATCCGCGAGAAGGCCTTCGCCGTCCCGAAGACGCGCTTCCTCTTCTTCGGGGGCTACGAGCACCAGAAAGAGGAGCAGCTCAAGCCGCTCTACCACGACCTCCTCCGGTCCATCCCCCACAGGAAGGACGACGGGCCCGTGCTCTTCACGTCCTTCGCGGAGGTCGAGGCGGCGCACGAGATCTCCGAGCCCGACGAGCTCGACGCCCTCGACCCGTACCACATCTGGACGCCGGAGTACGCCGAGAGCCGCCTGAAGTGGCGCCCCAAGAAGCCGCTGACGGTGCTCGTCCTCAGGGTGCATCTCTTGAACGAGCCGGTCGAGCTGCCGTACAGCCCTTCGTATGGTGGGTGCAAGAGCTGGATCGAGCTTGAGGAGAGCGTCTCGACCGCCGACTCCCGCCCCGCCCTCGACGACGAGGCCTTCGCCGGTCTCGCACGGCCCGCGCTGGAGGTCCTTCGTGGCCTGCGCCCGGCGCCCGTGGGCTCCTAGGGGAGGTTCCGGTCTTGGGTACCGCCGCCATCCCCCTCATCCTGACCGTCCTGCTTATCGTCGTCGCGTGGCGGGTGGTCTTCGGTTTCAACAAGGACCTCGTCCGGGTGGGGGCCTGGGGTGAGCTCGCGCGCAGGTCGTTGCCGTTCGCGGCGATCACGCTGATGGCGGCGAGCCTGCCGCTCGTGCAGGGGCGCGGCGGCTCGGTGCCCGTAATCTGGGCGATAGCGTTCGGGGTGTTCCTCATACTCTCCAGGTTCGTCTCGGAGCCCGCCGGAGAACGACGGGCCTCTCGGGCCTTTCGTAAGGGAGATTACGAGGGCGCGGCCGCGCTCTACCGCAAGCTCGCCGAAGAGCGCCCCCTCGCCCGCCACTGGGCCTTTCTCGGGGCGGCGCTCGGAGCAGGCGGGCACTCGGAGGAGGCGCTGGAGGCCTCCTCCAAGGCCGCCGAGCTGGATCCCCAGTACGGTCTCGCGTACTACAACCGCGCCCTGATCCTGCGAAACTCGGGCCGCAGGAGCCGTGCGATCAAGGACCTCAAAAGGGCCCTCGAAGCCGACCTCCCCAGCCGCTTCAAGAAAGCGGCGCGCGGCACGCTCCAGGAGATGCAGAAGAAGTGAGCTTCTTCTACCCCACCCTGGTGGCGATGCTGGTCCTCCTGGGCTTTATCTTCTTCGTCGGCCGCCAGCACCGCGACCTCCTGCGCGTCGGGGCCTACGGGGAGTTCGCGGCCCGCCTCCTGCCCCTCATTACGGCAGGCGTCCTCGCCTTGGGCCTCCCGTTCGTCATGCGCTACACCATCGAGGGGAACGCCCTCCTCGTCCTCCTCACCTACCTTGCCGGCACCGCCCTCCTCACCGTCCTCATGGCCCGCGCCGTCGCCTCGGACGAACGCCGGGCGAGCACCCTCTTCCGCCGCGCCGAATACGACAAGGCCGCGAGGGCCTACGAGGAGCTCGTCTCCCGCCGCCCCCTCCCCCGCTACTACTCGGCCCTCGGCGCCTCCCTCGACGCCTCCGGCGACCCCGAGGGCGCCCTCGAAGCGACCGACGCCGCGGTGAGGCTCGACCCCAAACTCGGCATCGCCCTCTACAACCGCGCCTCGGCCCTCGTAGCCCTTGGCGAGCGCAACCGTGCTCGCCAGGACCTGCAAGCCATCTTGCGCGTCGACTCCAACCGCCGCCTCAAACAAGCCGCCCAGGAGGCGCTGGAGAGCCTGGAGAAAGGCTAGGTTAGCTATTTGGCACCTCAGCCTTTCGGCTTGCCAGCCCCTGATCTCCGTTCGTGACGACAGTGCACCGTGGCTCTTGCGCACTTCGTACCTGGCAGGTGCGTAGTGAGGGTCGCATGTGATGCCGGTCCTCGAGTCGTCCGAGGACCGGCATGACGGGTCGATTCTCCGGTCCCTGCGGTTGGAGGTTGCCGTCGGCCGGATGTCTTCAGCCCGATGGCGTTAGCGCGCGCATCGGTTCGGCGAGCTCCGAGGCGAAGAAGTCGAAGAAGCCTTCGGGATCCGGGCCGGCGTTTATTAGCGCGAGGTGATCGTAGCCGGCGTCCACGAACCCTTGGGCGGTCGCCAGGTGGACGGAGGCGTCAGGGCCGATCCCGAATACCCCGCGCATGTCGTCCTCTGTGATGAACGCCGTCGCGGCCTCGAAGTTGACCGGGTTGGGCAGCTCCGACTGGACCTTCCACCCGGTGAGGCCGAAGCGAAACTGCTCGCGCGCGGACCTCGCGGCTTCGGCCTCGTCGGGGGCCCAGGAGAGCGGTACCTCCGCGTACTTCGGGCCGTCCCCGCCCGCCTCGGCGTAGGCGCTCGTTATGTCGGTTCTGGGCTCCGTCACGAAGATAGCGTCGCCAAGCTCGGCGGCGATCCGGGCCGAAGCGGGTCCGCCGCTCGCCACCGCGATGCGCGGCGGCGTCTCCGGCAGGTCGAAGACCCGCGCGTCCTCCAGCGTCAGGTACCTGCCATCGTAGGAGTGGTACCCGCCCGACCACAGCAGCCTGATGATCTCCAGAGCCTCACGGAACATCTCGTGGCGCTCCCTCACCGCCGGCCAACCGAGACCGACGACGTGCTCGTTGAGCCGCTCGCCGGCCCCGACGCCTAGAGTGAAACGCCCCTCCGAGAGAAGCGCGGTCGTAGCCGCCGCCTGCGCGATCACGGCCGGATGGTAGCGGATAAAGGGGCACGTGACGCCGGTGGCGAGCTCTATGCGCTCGGTCCGCGCGGCCGCCGCGGCTAGTATCGACCAGGCGAAGCCGGAGTGGCCCTGGCTGTCGAACCAGGGGTGGAAGTGGTCGCTGATCTCGACGAAGTCGAACCCGGCCTCCTCTGCGCGCACGGCCTGGCGAACCATCTCCTGAGGCGAGTAGGCTTCTGCGATTAACTTGTAGCCGATCTTCACGGGGTTCCTCCTCCAGCGATAGCGCCCGAACAGACGTCCGGCCGCCGGCGCGGCGCTGGTCGGGCTGTGGTCAACACGGTCTGCCCCGGCGCGGCGCCGCCTACGGCTCCGTCCCTCTCCGGTACAGCTTCTCGTTGGTACCACCGGAGCACCGGACCTACACCTCCGCAGGGGTATCGGTCACCACACGAAATCGCGAAGACCGCCCGGAGCGCGCCGAAGATACGACCGCTGGTCGACGTAGCTACCCGAAAGGCGGGGACGAATCTCTCAAAGGCCGAGGGGGGGCACAACGGGGCCGTGCGGTCCCCACCTCTGTGTAGCGGTCTTCGACAGTGACGAGAGGCGTACACGGGCTAACGCTGCCAGGCGAAGCGCTTG
Source organism: Rubrobacter sp. (assembly GCA_016781775.1). GTDB lineage: Bacteria > Actinomycetota > Rubrobacteria > Rubrobacterales > Rubrobacteraceae > Rubrobacter_F. The sequence goes on from JADDPR010000407.1 coordinate 5,983, forward strand.
CCAGGGGCCGGGAGAACCTCTTGGGGCAACAACCACCGCAAGGGGGCGGAGCGACGAAGCCTCCCGCCCCCTTGCGCCTCAATGATCTCTTCTAGAAACGATCCTGGCGTGCGCTCTCATTCCGTCGCTACTCATGGTTCTCACTTGGCGGATCGCCGACGAGCATAACGCCGGCAGCCGAGCGCCAAGAGCTACTTGACCTTCTTCTGCGCGTTGTCATCGGAGGCGCACAGCTCTATCTTGCCGTCGCGTACGCGGGTCTCGTAGGTGGACTGGGGGAAGACGGCCGGCCCGTCGATGGGGTGTCCGGTCTTGAGGTCGAAGCGGGACCTGTGCCAGGGACAGATCACGGTGTCGCCCTCCCGATCGCCCTCGGCGAGAGGTCCGGCGAAGTGGCTGCAGATGTTGGAGATGGCGCAGATCTCACCGTCCGAGGCACGGGCGAGCAGCACCTCCGTCCCCTCGACGGAGACCTTTCGCAGGCCGCCGTCCTCGCCCGGCTCGGGGAGCTCTGCCTCGTCCAGGACCGGAACGAATTCGTCGGGGCCCGCGGGCTCGAAGACGTCGCGGTTGACCCTGAGCCCGTAGTGGTACGAGAGCTCACCGCCGAGGTGGGCGCCCATGCCGTTGAGACTGTAGCCCGCCAGAAAGGCCGCGCGTCCGAGGTTTCTCCGGCCTGTGGCCCTCAGGAGCAGGGAGGCCGTGTTGAGCAGCAGTCCGGCGCTGTTGAGGAGGGCGTGGGCCATGCCCATCCGGCGCGAGCCGCCGGAGAGGTAACGCCAATCCGAGAAGCCGACGGCCGCGGTAACGTAGCCCCCGGCCACCCCGACCGCGAGGGCGCTATCCGCCCCGTTGCGCGCGGTCCGGGAGCCGGTGACGACGTCCACAGCGTCGAGCGCCATTACGGTGCTCCACGAGCCTATGGGCAAGGTCTGAAGTACCGGGTGCAGGGGGCTCCCGAACCAGACGCCGTCGAGGATATTGCGCAGCGTGGGGTCGCCCTTGTGGACGATCTCCTGCACCTTCGGCTGGACCTTCTCGGCGACGCCGTCCAACCACGGCAGGCTGTCCACTATGCGTTGGCTTGACGTGGATCCCATCCCTCTCCCCTCTACGCGGATGTACATCGGTCCCCCTCCCCAGGTTACTCCCCTGCACGCCCCGCGCAACAAATCACCGGGCCATCGCTTCGGGGAGGAGGAACCCCGGGGTGCGCTACCGCCGCGCCGTCCGAAAGGCGGCCCCGGCTTTCGAAGCAGCCAAGCTTCTTGCGCGGCCTCGTCGCCGTGCGTCAGGAAGGCGAGCCAGTGCGCGAGGAGAACGTAGAAGTAAGACGTGAGCGCGAGCGTCGAGAGCACCGGTCCGACCGCCGCGCCTAGAGGCGCCCCCTCCTGCCAGAGCAGGGGCCACTGCGGCGGGAGGGTCTGGAGCGCGACCAGGAGGACCGCGACGGCCGTCCGGCCCCGGGCGAGGAGGAGCAGCACGCCCGGCGCGAGCAGGAGGAGGTAGTTGTTCCAGGCGATGGGCGAGGCGAGGAGAGAGGCCGCAACCAACGCCCAGAGCCCCGCCTCGGGGTCCCGCCGCACCCGGTACGCGGTCAGAAAGACGAGGACCAGGCCGAGGAGGCCGAAGAGGGGGACGGTCCACGCCAGCTCCGCGAGCGGCCGGCCGAACTCGTGCTCCGTGAAGAGCCGGGCCGCCGCCGCGGGCAGGGAGGCGTTGTCCCAGTACGGGCTCAGGGGCTCGCTCCTCAGCAGCCCGATCCACTGCAGTGTCGCCCCCGGCCCCAGGACGACCACCCCGACCAGCGTCGCCGCCGCCCCCGAGACGAACGCCGCCACGGAAGCCCCCCACCGCCGCCGCACGATGGGCCAGAGGAGGACCGGCGCGAGCGACGGCTTCAGCGCGACCACGAGACCGAGAAACGCCCCCGAAGCGAGGGCACGCCCCCGCCGGTCCATCACCCACGCCGCGACGAGGCCGATGCACAGCACCGGGTACATCTGCCCGAGCGCGAGCGTCGCAAGGAGCGGCGACGAGACGAGCAGCGCTACGAGCACCAAAGAGCCCACGAGCGGACTCGCCCTCCACGGGCGCAACTCCGCAGCGGTCCACAGCAGGGACGCCGCCATAAGTACCGCCGTAATCGCTGCGAACAAACGGAATCCCGAGAAAGGATCGAGGAGGGCGAACGGGGCGACGAGGATCACCCAAATAGGCGGGTTGAGGTTGACGAGCTCGGCCCCCGTCTCGTACACGTCCCGGCCTTCGAGGAGGGCCCGAGACGAGCGCCAGAACGTGTCGAAGTCCGCGTGGACCGGCATGAGGGGCGTGTAGATCCTCTGCAGCGTCATCCCGAGGTAAAAGTAATCCACCACCGCCGACACAACGAGGACGACGGCGGCAACCGCGTAGAGCACCGCGTTCCACGGACGCCTAGCAACCATCGCGGAAACCGGTCCCCACAGCCCGAACCTTGCACGAAGAGAACACGGTCGGAGACTACACGATGCGCCCGCCGAAGAGAAATGCCCTGCCTCGGGAGGGCCCGACGGTACTTGCGCCGGGAGCGGAGAGGGGGGGATTCGAACCCCCGATGCCGGGGTTACCGACATAACGGTTTTCGAGACCGCCGCATTCAACCGCTCTGCCACCTCTCCGCGCGAGAGTATACCGCCTATCCCCCACCCTCTCCAAGAGACGCCCCGTCGCCGCCATGCCCGAGCTTCGCCCGGCCGGCAACGGATTCTTCGAGATCGACGGAACGAGCCTCACCGAAGTTTCGCCTTCCGCAGCAGCTCGGACGCGGAGGAACACGCAGCCGCACCGGGCTTGCGGCGTGGGTTCTTTTCGTACCCCGGAGCGTCACGAGGGCTTCGGTCGCACCTCGGCGACCGTTCTCGACCCGGGGGTTCTCTGGGGACACGGCTTGCGGTGTTCGAGGTGACCGCATCGCCGACGGATTGGGCGAGGCGGCCATGAGATAATCGCCGCAGTCACGCGGACGAAAGGGGAGACGATGTTCCTGCACGCGTCTGGAGCGAGAGGCCCTTGGCCGTGGTGAGGGGGACGGGAACTTCGCGCTCGCGCCCGGATGGGGGTGGCCGCTCCACGGTCTTCGGCACCCGCGGCGCGGTGGCGTGCGAGCACCCCGAGGCCGCCCTCGCCGGCATCCGCGTCCTCGACGCCGGGGGGAACGCCGCCGACGCCTGCGTCGCCATGGCCGCGTGCATGGCCGTCCTCGCCCCCATGACGACCGGCATGGGCGGCGACGCCTTCCTGCTCTTCTACGAGGCCGCGGAAGGCGGCTCGGGTCGCATCCTCGGCGCCGACGGCTCGGGTAGGGCCCCGCGGGAGGCCACGGTGGAGGGGATGCGGGCCATGGGATTGAAGGAGATGCCCGAGCGCGGCGGGCCGACGGTGACCGTCCCCGGGGCCGTCCGTCTCTGGGAGGACGCCGCGGAGCACCTCGGGCGCCTCCCGCTCTCCGCGCTGCTGGAGCCCGCGGGGCGGATCGCCGAGGAGGGCTTCCCGGTCGCCGAGGTCGCCGCCCGCTACTGGGAGACGGGCCGGGCGCTGCTCCGAAGGGACGCCGCCGCGTCGGAGGCGCTCCTCCTTCCCGGCGGCCGGGCGCCGGGACCCGGCGAGGTCTTCCACCAGCCGGACCTCGCGGCGACGCTCGCCGCGGTCGTGGAGGGAGGGGCAGACGCCTTCTACGGCGGGGAGATAGCGCGGAGTATAGCGTCGTCGACGCGAGAAGCCGGCGGCTTTCTCTCCGAGGAGGACCTCGCGGCCCACGAGACGCTCTGGGTCGAGCCCATCTCCACGGACTACCGGGGCGTCACGGTCCACGAGATACCGCCCCCGGGGCAGGGGATCGCCGCGCTGGAGATGCTCAACATCCTCGAGGGCTTCGACATGGGGAGCCTCGACCCTTCGGGCGCCGAGCGCGTCCACCTCGAGGTCGAGTCCAAGAAGCTCGCTTACCAGGACCTCTACGACGAGATCGGCGACCCCGAGTTCTGGAGCCACGCGGAGGCCCCAACCGAGCGCTTGATCTCCAAGGACTACGCGAGAGGGCTGCGCGCACGCATCTCGCCAGAGCGCGTCTCCGGCCGGATCGCCGAGCCCCCACTGGGTGAAGACACGACGTACCTCTGCGCCGTCGACGCCGAGGGCAACGGCTGCTCGTTTATCAACAGCCTCTACATGGGCTTCGGCAGCGGGGTCGTGGCGAGGGGCACGGGTGTATGCCTCCAGAACAGGGGCAAGTCCTTCCTCCTCGACCCCGACCACCCGAACGGCCTCGCCCCCGGCAAGCGTCCCCTGCACACGATTATCCCCGGCCTCGCCACGCTCGACGGGGCCCTCTGGGCCGTCTTCGGCAACATGGGCGGCCCGATGCAGCCCCAGGGCCACGCCCAGGTTCTCGGCAACCTCATCGACCACGGGATGAGCCCGCAGGAGGCCGTGGACCACCCCCGACACCTCCACAACGAGGGCGTGCTCCTGCTGGAGGGCCGCTTCCCGAAGGATACGGTAGAGGAGCTGCTGAGGCGCGGGCACGACGTCTACGTGGGGCCGGACTACGCCATACCCACCGGCGGCGCCCAACTCATCCGTGTCCTGGGGAACGGCGTGCGCGCCTGCGGCAGCGACCCCCGCAAGGACGGCTGCGCTCTCGCCCAGTAGAGAGCGGTAACGGCCACACGGGGGAGCCACGCCCCGGCACCTCCAGCGAGGTCCTCTCCCGTCCCCCGGGGGCTGCACTCGCCTTCAGGGTCGCACGCCCGATCGGTCGTCCTTGCCCGTCCAGCGCCGCGCAGGCTTGCCCTTCTCCGTGCGTGTGGTCGCGAGCACCGCTGATCCGGCGACGCGCACACCGGCTCGTTTGTGCCGGTAGCTGCTGCCAGCGTGTAAGGTGCATGCGGGAGCAAGCGAGCGAAGGAGGCTTTTTCCGGGACTGTCGCATCCAACCCCTCCGCCCCATCCGAGCAGGAGGAGCACAACGCTTCCCCCACCGCTCCAAAATACCCCCGACGATGCCCGGTGGCGGACCGGGCGGGACCGTGCTACGGTCGTAGCATCATGATGGATCGCCAAGGAAACGTGGTGTGCAAGAGGGTGCCGGCGGAGGATCGCAGCCGGCGTCCGTTGCCGCACCTCCCCATGCTGCTCAGCTGACGCCCCGCCGTCCCCGAAGCTCCGGCGCAAAGGACGGCGGGAGCGGGCGCCCCTACCCCAGGTAGGCCCCCTCCCCTTCGCGGGGTTATCTCCACATGCAAAACCACGCAACTTCTCACCCCGACGGGCGTCGCGAGCGCGCCGGGCTGTGGCAGCATTCTGGCTTCTTCAAGCTCTGGTCGGCGCACACCGTCTCACGGTTCGGGAGCGAAATCTCCACGCTGGCGCTGCCTCTGTTGGCGGCCCTCGCGTTGAACGCTTCTCCTGCCCAGATGGGCCTGCTCTCCGCGGCGGCTACGGCCCCGTTTCTCCTTATCGGGCTCCTCGTCGGCGTCTGGGTAAACCATGTGAGACGCGGTCCACTCCTCGTCGCCTCCGACCTCGCCCGCGCCGCGCTGCTCGTCGCGATCCCCGTCTCCTGGGCGGCCGGCTGGCTGAGCATGGGCCTCCTATACACCATCGCGCTCGGGGTGGGGACGCTCACCGTCGTCTTCGAGGTCGCCGCCATGTCTCTGCTGCCCGGGCTGGTCGGGCGGGACCGTCTCGTCGAGGGGAATGGCAAGCTGGAGGCCAGCCGCTCGCTCGCCCAGATCGGCGGGCCAGGGATCGCCGGTGGACTGATCGGCCTGCTCGGGGCGCCCGTCGCCATCCTCGTGGACGCGGCCTCGTACCTGCTCTCCGCGGCGTTCCTCGTCCGCCTCCGCACGCCGGAGAGACCCGCGCCCCCGCAGGAGTCGCCCAGCGTCGCGCGGGAGATCCGGGAAGGTTTGAGTACAGTCTTCTCGAGCCCCTTGCTGCGCCCCCTCGTCCTCTGCTCGGCTACCAACAACCTCTCGGGGTTCGTCTTTCTCTCCGTCTACCTCCTCTACCTCACGGACGACCGTGGGGCTCGGGCCGACGACCGTGGGGCTCGTCTTCGGGGTGGGAGGGGTCGGCGCGCTCCTTGGGGCGCTCGTCGCGAGCCCGGCCGCCCGAAGGTTCGGCGAAGGAAGGACGATGGTCTCCTCGATGGTGCTCTGCGGACTCTCGGGCATGACGATACCGCTCGCCGTCGCGGTGCCGACGCTGGCCCTGCCGATGGTGCTCGCGTCGGAGTTCGCCCAGTGGTTGTTCCTGGTGGTCTACAAGACCGGCGAGGTGAGCATGCGCCAGGAGGTCACCCCGGACCGCCTCCTCGGACGCGTGAACGCCACCGAACGCTTCGTGACCTATGGGGCGATCCCACTCGGCGCGCTGCTCGGAGGCTTCCTGGGTCAGGAGATCGGCGTCCGTGCTGCGCTCGTGGTGGGGATGGCGGGGATGCTCCTGGCCTCCTCATGGCTCCTGTTCTCTCCCGTACGGTTCTGGCGCCAACACCGGTAGAAAAAGCAGAGGAGGACTGTTGGCCGAGCTCGAGGCAATCCCCATGAACACCCGCTGTCACGAGCCGGTACCGCCAGGGGTCTACCGCGCATCGGAGAAGCAGTAGGAGGAGACTATGGCTCCCGCAGCGCGCACGAAAAAGGGGCGGGCCGTTGGGCCCGCCCCGGGGTGTGGCTTTTACGCTACGCCTAGCTGCACTTGGAGTAGCCGCAGGAGTGGCAGACGACGCAGCCCTCTTGCATGGTGAGACCGCCGGAGCACTCGGGGCAGGCCCCGATGATGGGCAGCTCGCGCTCCTTCGCGGCGGAGATGCCGTCGTCGATGAGGTAGTGCTCGGCCATCGCCTTGGCGACGCCGTCGGGGACGGAGAGGACGGCGTTCGGGCCGAAGCCGGCCGGGTGGCCGTCCTGGATGCCGCGGAGCTGGTTGACGATCTCCGCCGGCTGGGCGCCGTGGGTCATGGCGAGCGAGATCATGCGCCCAAGGGCGTCCGAGAAGGCCGCAGCGGTGCCGCCGGGCTTGCCGAGGATGACGAAGCACTCCCTCGGCCCGAACTCGTCGTCGTTCATGCTCACGTAGAGCGGGCCGTGGCCGGTCTGTATCTTCTTCGTGACGCCGGAGAGGGTCCTCGGCCGGCCGTTGCGCGCCTCGGCGAGCGAGACGTGCTTGACCTCGACCTCGGTCCCCGGTTGCACCCCTACCCGCGTCTTGCCGGTCGAGAGGACCTGCGCGTCGCGGCTACCGTCGCGGTACACCGCGATCCCCTTGCAGCCCGTGGCGAAGGCCTGCCGATACGCGTCCTCGACGTCCTTCGTGGTGGCGTCGTTGGGCAGGTTGATGGTCTTCGAGATCCCCATCGAGGTGTGCTTCTGGAACGAGGCCTGCATCCTGACGTGCCACTCGCTGGAGATGTCGTGCGAGGTGACCCAGGTGCTCCGGACGTCCTCCGGCACCTCTTCGATGTCGCGGACGCTGCCGTGCTCGGCGACCTTCTTCATCAGGTCCTCGGAGTAGAAGCCGCGAGACTTCGCGAGCCTCACGAACTCGGGGTTCACGTCCGGCAGCTCCATGTCCGCCTGACGGCGCATGAACGCCACCGCGAACAGAGGCTCGATGCCGCCCGAGCAGCCCGCGATGATGGAGATGGTCCCGGTCGGCGCGATCGTGGTGACGGTCGCGTTGCGGACGCGGTCGCCCCGGGCCTCGTGGCGGGAGCCCTTGAAGTGGGGCATGACGCCGCGCTCCTCGGCGAGCGAGCGGCTTGCCTCCCAGGCCTCGTCGTCGACGAACTTCATCATCGACTCGGCGAAGGCGAGGCCCTCCTCGGAGTCGTAGGTGATGCCGAGCTTGATGAGGACGTCGGCGAAGCCCATAACCCCGAGCCCGATGCGGCGGTTGCCGCGGCTCATCTCGTCGATCTCGGCGAGCGGGTAGCTGTTCATCTCGATCACGTTGTCCAGGAACCGAACCGCCGTGTGGATCGTCTCCCGGAGCTCGTCCCAATCGACCGTCCCCTCGCCGGGCCTCTCGCCCTCGACGAAGAAGCGCTCGAGGTTGATGGAGCCGAGGTTGCACGAGTCGTACGGCGGCAGGTGCGCCTCAGAGCACG
>JADDPR010000534.1:0-18168 GCA_016781775.1 Rubrobacter sp.
CTAGAAGCCGGCACCTCGGGCGGCAGGCCGATGTAGAACTCTTCTCCCAAAGGGGCCACGATCTCCTCCGAGATGAACCGCCCGAGGCTTCTTCCGAGCGGATCGACCCTCCTTATCAGCTCGTTCTCGCAAAGACCCAGCGTAAGGTAGTGGTAGCCTTGCCGGATCCCCGGTTCCCAGGCCGGCCTCTGCCAGGCGAGGATCCCGGCCACCCGGTCGAGGTCGGACAGCACCCGCGGATTCAGGGGCTCGTCCACAGCGCACAGGCCGGCCCGGTGGTTCAAAAGCTGGCGCACCGTGACGGCCCCCTTGCCGTTCCGGGCGAACTCCGGCCAGTAGGCCGCGACCTTCTCGTCGTAGTCGATGAGGCCCCGGGAGTGCACGAGGGCGACCGCGAGGGCGCTCACGCCCTTGGTGGTGGAGAAGACGAGCACGAGCGTGTCCTCCTCCCATGGGGCGCCCGCCCTTCGGTCCCGCAGCCCACCCCACAGGTCCACGACCTTCTCGCCGCTCACATAAGCGCAGCAGGCAGCGCCGAGCTCGCCCCTCTCGGCGAAGTTACGCTCGAACTCCTCGCGGACCCCTGCGAAGCCCTCGGCCCCCTCGCCGTGGACTCGGAGCTCCTCGATCCCGCCTCCGGACACAGTGTCCCCCTTCGCAACCGGCGTCGCTCGAGATCGTAGTTTCGCAAAGACGGTCCTCTCGCGTGATGAGCGAAGGCTCTGCGCGGCTCACCACTGCCTCTTGAAGAGCAAATGCGCCGGGAGCAAGAGCAGACGCGCGATCAACAGGAACTTCGACGAGGAGTATTTCGAGAAGCTCGAGAGGTATTACGAGCCGGAGGCTTACAAGAAGGCGATGAGGAAGAGGAAGGTGTGGATCGAGCCGATGTTCGCCAAGGTCAGGCAGGGGCGCGGCATGGGCAGGGTAAGGCTCGGGACGCTCGAAGGGTGAACACCTAGGTCCTCGTCACCGCTGCGGGGTAGAACACAAAGCGACTGCTAGCCTTCCGAGATCGTGGACCGCGCAAGTTGGTTCGGGCCGCGCTCTGCAGCCACCACGGACACCTCCGGTTCACGCTAACCGGGGTTCTCCGAGGTGACATCGTCGGCTGCACCGGTCCCGTTCAAGGTGTTTTTCGAAAGGCTGCCAGGGAAGTTACCGGCGCCTGCGCGGGTCGGGCGCTCATCGGGGCCAACGATGGTCCGGGTGGAGCGGGGACGGCGGGTGCCGGCGTCCGCGGCTACTTCACCTCGGTCGGGATAGGGTTGGCCGATGGTGCGTGCGGCACCGCGACCTGGGCATTTCGGGCGGCGCCGATGCCCGAGAGCAAGAGGCAGACCGTGAACGCGAGGAGGAGAGCGAGGGGGACCGTCCAGCTGCCCGTCGCGTCGCGGAGGATGCCGAAGAGGGACGGCCCAGCCGCGGCGAACAGGTACCCGACGGACTGAGCCATGCCCGAGAGCGCGGCGGCGTGCTCGGGGTCCGGTGCACGCAGCGCGAACAGGGTGAGCGCGAGGCTGAAGCAGGCCCCCTGTCCCAGCCCCAGAAGGACGACCCAGAGGGCGGCAGCGGTACCGCCGGCGACCAACAGCCCCAGAGTCCCGGCGCCGTTCGTGATTACGGCCGCCGCGACGATCCCTCGTTGGGAGGGTGTTCTGCTGGCGATCATGGGGGCGAGGAACATGGCCACGATCCCTACTGCCTGGGCGAGCGCGAGCATCCATCCTGCGCTGGACACGCTCAATCCCTCGTCCCGCAGGATCTCCGGCAGCCAGGTCAGCGTCACGTAGTAGACGAGCGACTGCAACCCCATGAAGAGCGTCACCTGCCAGGCAAGGGGAGACCGCCGCAAACGGCCGACCCTACGGGAGGTCCCTACGGACGCACCGGGAGTACGGGCACCGCGCACCTGGGGAAGCCACACGACGGCGGCCAGCAGGGCAGGCAGGGCCCACAACGCCAGGGAAGCTCTCCAACCGAGGCCGGCCCCGTAGGCGATGGGCGCGCTCGCGCCTGCCGCGAGCGCGGCGGCGATGCCCATCGTGGTGGAGTACGCGCTCGTCATCAGGCCGGCGCGCTCGGGGAACTCTCGCTTGATCAGCCCGGGCAGCAGTACGTTCCCCGCCGCGATCGCCGCCCCCAGGACGGCCGTACCCAGAAACAACGCCGTCACCGACCCCGCCGAGCGCAACAGAATGCCCGCCGCGAGCACGAACAAGCTCGCGAACAACGCGCGCTCCATCCCGATCCGGCGGGACAACATAGGAGCGACCGGGGAGAGCGCACCGAACGCCAGGAGCGGCAGCGCCGTGAGCAGGCCCACGACCCCGTTGGATAAGCCGGTGTCCGTCCGGATCTGCCCGATCAAAGGCGCCACGCCCGTCAGCGCCGCGCGCAGGTTGGCGGCCAGAAGCAGTATCCCCAGCACCAGCAGCACCACCCGAACGCGCGAGGAACCCCGGCGAGTGGCGCGGCCGGGTTCGGACTTCGCGGGTTCGCCCCCGGTCAAGCAGCGCCTCCAGGACACGGCCCGGTCTCCCCCGCCTCGTGCTTCGCGTCGTCCTCAGTCGTGGCGTTCGGGAACGCCCCCCGCGCGCAGGCGAGGGGTCGAGATCCCAGGCCCCCTATAACACGTAAGCTCATCAACGCAGTCCCTCACGATCCCGTGCTTGAGACGAGCGACGAAGACGGTCGTTTGCACGCCCTCATCGCATACAACCGGCGAAAACAGGCCGCTAGGAACGACCCGAACGTAGCACCGATGGTAGCAGAAGGTCGCCGAACCCATACGGCCGTACGTCCAGTTCCCGATGGAGCAGGCCGCGCGTACGCGCCGACCAACCTGGGCGACGTAGCGCGCGACCGGGAGGTAGCGAAGGGCGCCACCACACCGTACGAAGAAGACCTGGTCTTGCAAAGGGACCCGGGGAACGAGCGAGGCATCGCTCGCGCGCTCGGGTGTCTCGAAGATGGACGGTAGGAGCAAGTTGCTCCTACCGCCGTAGATAGCGAGCCTTCTTCCTTCCCTCACCCCTGCCGCCGCTGGGCTTTCCTCCGCACCACGCACCGGCCTCCGTCTAGCGAGAACGCGCAGCGAACGACCCCGGCTTGCTCCGACGGAAGAACGCTAGTTTTTGATCGGGTCGGTCGGGCCCGTCCAGGGCAGGAGCCCCTGACCCACCACGACGGCCAGAACGAGCGCGACCGCCGAGAGCACGACCGCCGCCACCGCGAGCCTGCGGGCGCGTAGAAAGTAACCGACCATTCCCAGGATTATCCCCACAGAAGCAGACGGCACCACGTTCGCCACGGCGGTAGGCCACAGGACGGAGATCGCCCCCACGAGTCCGGCGAGAACGCCCAACGCGGCGACCGCCCGCCCGACGAGCGCCGCCGCGAACACCGTGCCCTCCCGCCCCCTCTCGCCCGCGTCTCCCGTTACCTCGCGTGCCCGCTGGCGCTTCTCCATCCGCTCACCCCCGCGTACGACACTTTCGTTTCATCGTACCAAGCGCATCTCCCCGAAGCGGGAGATAGGGCCACCTCTTGCGCCCGGTCACCGTGGCGGCGGAAGGCGGCGCGACATATACGCCGATCGTATGTTCCGTGTGCACTTAACGTTTTCGGGGAGGTGTGCTGAAATATCCGGACCCGTTCGTGGGGAACGGGAAAGGAGGATTAGCATGAGAGCTATGCTTTGCGGATGCGGCCAGCGTCTGGAGGCGGCCAACGACGACGGACTCGTCCACGAGACCCTGAGGCATTACAGGTGGGTTCACCAGATGGCCGTCGTCGACGGGGAAGACATTAGGCGGGTCGTGAAAGAAGGCGCCTACGGGGTGGAGGAGTTCTCGTCCGGGCGCGGCGAATACGCCGACGAAGAGTTCTGGCCTCAGGACCTGTCGAGCAGGTCTGGCGCTCTGTCCCATACCTATGAGGGCTACGGTGGTGACGCGATGTGGCCCGCGGACTTCGGCTCGCGTTAGAGGACCGGGCGCCCGAAGACAGGGCGGGGCTCCATGGAGCCCCGCCCTATCCAACGACCGCTAGAGCTCCGCGTCCGTACGAGAGAGGCGCGGAGCTCTCTGCTACTGGCCTCCGCCGATCGCCTGCATGACCTCCTGCGGGCCGTTAAAGCGCTCGGTGGCGGCGTTCCTGATCTGATCGACGACCCCCTGCGGGGCACCATTGCCTTCGGCCCCCGAGGCGACCTCTTCCTTCTGCGCCGGGAAGTTGATGCCCTGAAGGTACTGTTGAATGTTCCCCATCGAGCCGAGGTTGTCCATCGGTGCTCTCCTTCGTTAGCCTTTTACGTCGTCTTTTGCGTACCCGTCGGGGATCAACGAAAACATACGTCCGCTGTACAAAAGCACCCGGCTGCGAGATCAAGGGGTTTGGTGATGCTAGGGCGCGAGGCTTTTGTCCCCGGGGTCCAGAGGCTTGCGGGGTTCGGGGAGAGGGTAAAGGTACTTGCGTGGCGGACGAAGTAGATCACTACACCGTAGACGAAGCGGCGGGCATTCTCGGGCTCTCGCCGGTACGCGTGCGCCAGATGTGCAGGTCGGGCGACCTGCGGGCGGAGCGGCGCGAGGGGCGCATTGAGGGGGTGCTCGGACCGTGGAGAATCCGGAAGGACGCGGTTCACTCCTACTCGGAAGGACGGCCCGCGGTCGATCATGCGGAGCGTCGGGACGAAAAACTCGACGACGAGATCACGGTTGCGTCGGCGCCGCTCGGCGGTGCCGAGGCGAAAAAGGCGCGGTGGGCCGCATCGGACGGCGAGGCTGCCGTGGAGAAGCTGGACACGGAGACGCCCTCGGAGGCTTCGGAGCTCCTCTCGGAGAGCGTGCGGAACCTCCGGCAGAGGGCGGAGGCCCTGGTAACGGAGCTGGAGCGCCTGGAAGGGCGGTTGGAGTTCGCCGAGATCCAGGACCTCGCCCTGCGGGAAGCCCTGCAGCGGGAGACGGAGAATTCGGAAGGGCTGCGGGCCGAGCTCGAGGCGGAGCGGTCCCGCCGCGGAGACCCTTGAGGGGTCGCGGGCCGTGTCGAACGGACACCACCACGAGATCGCGCCTGAGATAGGACGCCCCGGTTCCCCTCCGAGCCCGGACGCCGGCTATCGCGGCGCACGGGAGGGATCGTGAGCGGTTTTCTGGTCCTTCTCAGGCACGGGCAGAGCCGGAGCAACCTCGAAGACAGGTTCACGGGCTGGCAGGACGTCGGCCTCACCGAGGAGGGCCGCGAGGGAGCGCGCCACGCCGCCCGGCTGCTCGCGGAGGCCGGCCTCGCCTTCGACGCGGCCTTCTCTTCCTGCCTGACGAGGGCCGTCTCGACGCTGCGGATCGTGCTGGGGGAGATGGGCCAGACGCAGGTGCCCGTGTGCTCGTCCTGGCGCCTGAACGAGCGCCACTACGGCGCTCTGCAGGGCCTCGAAAAGGCGGAGGCCGAAGCCCGGTACGGCGAAGAGCGCGTGCGCGCCTGGAGGAGAGGTTACCGCTCCCGTCCACCGGCGGCCGACGCTCCGGGGACCCAACACCCGGGGATCGACGCGCGCAGCGGTGATCCCCTCCAGGGGCCCTCCCCCCTCACCGAGAGCCTGGAGGACGTCAGCAGGCGGGTGCTCCCGTACTGGTTCGGCGAGATCGCCCCTTCGGTGGCGCGCGGCGGACGCGCGCTCGTCGTCGCCCACGGCAACTCCCTGAGGGCGCTCGTCAAATACCTGGAAGGCCTCTCGGACGACGAGGTGGAGAACCTGGAGATCCCACCCGCCCATCCGCTAGTCTACGAGTTCGACGGCGATACGAAGCCCGCGCGCCGCTACAGCCTCGGGGAGAACGAGCCGGGCTAGGCGGCCACGATCCTCCATCCCTCGTTCCACCTCGACGGTTGGGATGGCGGAGACCTGGCCGGTGGACGCCCCTGCGGCAGGTGCGAAGAGCAGACGACCTCTCACCCCGAGCAACCTCGCCCGACAAGAACGGTTTCTCGCCTTTTGCAGCCGGGTACGCAGAGGAAAACCAACGGAAGGGGTGGCGGGTCAAAAACCCGCCGACCACCCCCACAAGGAGAGACATGGGCATCAATCGCTGGAGCGACATAGAGGAACGTAAGAGGGTGGAGACGGGCGCCAAGGCGGGCGACGAGCTCCCCACGGAGAAGGAGGGGGACGCCTCCTCGCGCCTGGAGTCCTCCAAGGACCCGGCCGAGGACGAGGAGAAGCGCCGCGTGGTCGAGAAGCTCAGGGGGCAGGAAGAGGACTCGTAAGCCGTCGTGCAACCCAACCCCGTCGGGGGCGTATGATATATCTCCCCGCGCGCACGGCTCGCGGGGAGGAATCTAAAGCACATTAGAAAGGCTGGCCGGCTAGATGGCCCAGGGAACGGTAAAGTGGTTCGACGGAGGCAAGGGCTACGGCTTTATCTCCCCGGACGAGGATGGTGGAGACCTCTTTGTCCACTTCAGCGGCATCCTCGACGGCGACTTCAAGTCGCTGGAAGAAGGCGAGAAAGTCTCCTACGAGGTAGGGCAGGGCAAGAGGGGCCCGCAGGCAGAGAACGTACGACGCCTCTCGCCCCCGCGCGCGCCGCAGGCCCCCGCGCCCCGTTCCCCATCACGCGGCCCCGCGCCATCGTCTTCCCCGGACGTACCAGACCTGCTGCGTATGCTGGCCGCACTCCGGGACGCAGGCGTGTTGACGCCCCAGGAGTTTCGCGCCAAGCGCGACGAACTCGTAGAGAGGCTGTAACCGGCACGGTCCTCGAGTCCAACGGCCACCCGCGATGCTTCGCGGGGGAGACCCTGGCGTTCAACACCCTCTCGGGCGAAACGCCAAACCGGCCAGCCCTGCGCAGGAAGCGGTCGGGACCGACGCTCATATCCGTTCGACAGCGCCAGGACGTGCGAGAGAAGCGGGTACCGGTAGCTCCGATACCCGCCACGAATGTGCCCCGTTGTCCCCTCGTTCGGGGTCCGGTAACGCACTCACCCTTACCCTTTCCCCAAAGGGCTTTCGGACAGCATGATCGTAGCCATCCCCCACGAGGGCAACGGGAACAGCGCATTTTGAACAATGGCTAACGTTCCCTTAACTTATCTACATATAAAGGTGTAGAGACGCGCACATAAAGATGCAAATACGGTCGCTAGCGGCGATTTACGATGTTGTGACCCCGAAAATCCCTTGACCTGCGAATCTATGTGCTCTATAAACATAGTCATTACTGGTGCCCTGCTCCTCCTTTCCCTTTCCCCATTTGGACGGGCACCAGCTTTCTTTTCCTGAGTACGTAAGGACGGGCTAGACAGAAGAAGGCACGTCAACGCATGCCGTTGTGTGTGCCATCAACCCAGTAAAATCGTCGCACAGGGAATGAGAGAGGCTATGCCTTTACTTCACGTAAAACGCAGATTTTGCAGGTGGAATACGCCTTCTAGCGGTGGATGCTGGGGCCTACGCGCTTCATGGCGGTGCGAAAGTCGTAGGTGGTGACGGAGAGGGAGCCGAGCTTGTGCGTCGAGATCTTCGTCTCGAAGTCGCGCAGGTTTATGGAGCGGCGCATGCACGCGAGGGCGGCTTCGCGGCACAGGGCCTCGAGGTCGGCGCCGGAGTAGTCTTTGGTGAGGCCGACGAGGGCCTCCAGGTCGAGGTCGGGGGCGACGGGCATATCCTTCGTGTGGATCTTGAGGATGTGCAGGCGCGCCTCGGCGTCGGGGAGGCCGACCTCCACCTCGTGGTCGAAGCGCCCGGGGCGCCGGAGGGCGGGGTCGAGGGCCGACGGGCGGTTCGTGGTGGCGATGACGCAGACGCGCCCGGCGTCGTTCATCCCGTCCATGAGCGAGAGAAGCTGGGAGACGAGGGTTGCCTCGAAAGACTCGCTCATCGAGTCGCGGGCGGAGGCGAAGGAATCTATCTCGTCGAACAAGATGATCGCGGGCGCCTTCGACCTGGCCTCGTTGAAGATGTTCCTCAGGCGCTGCTCGCTCTGGCCCCAGTACTTGTTCAGGATCTCCGGCCCGGCGATCGCTATAAAGTGCGCGCCGGTCTCGTTGGCGACGGCGCGGGCGAGGAGGGTCTTGCCCGTCCCCGGGGGCCCGTAGAGCAGGATGCCCTTGTGCGGCCGGATGCCCAGCTTCAGAAAGATCTCGGGGTGCGCGATCGGCAGCTCGACCGCCTCGCGCAGGAGCGCTATCGTCTCGCGCATCCCGCCGACGTCCGCGTAGGTGGTGCTCGGCACGTTGCGCTGCCCCGGCGTCCCGCCCGAGGCCGCCTTCACGCCGGCGCCCCCGCTCCGAACGCTCTTCGCGAGCCGTTCGAAGAGGTTCTCTCGGGGCTCGGTGTTCACGTCGTCCCCCGACTTCGCGTCCCGGTCCTTCGTCACGGTCCAGCTCGTGACGGGGCCGCTGCCGCGGTAGCGCCAGCCCTCGTCGCGGTTAGGGTCTATCTTCTCGGGCAGGCGAGCCAGAAGCTCCGCCGTCCCGTCGAGGTCGAGGATGGGGCAGCGGGCGCAGGAGCCGAGGTCGGAGAGGACGCGCTCGGTGAGCGCCTCCTTATCCACCTCGAAGACGCCGTCCTCCCCGGTTTTCCCGAACGAGTACCAGGAGTTCGGGGTGGCGTGGTCGTTGTCGTAGACCCGGATCTGGCGGCACGGGAAGAGCTGCTTGCCCGCGAGCTTCGTCGGCGTGCACCATTCGCGGGCGGGCGTGCCCGAGCGCTGCTTGCGCATAAAGCAGCTCAGGCCGCCGAAGAGCTCCTCGCCGCCCACGGCGATCCCGTCGGCGGCGTACTCGGCTTCACCCTCGCCCCTGAGGTAGCCCCGGAGCTCGTCCACCGGGCGCCACTCGTCGGGGAGCGTGAGCTCGACCCCCACGCGGGCGGAGCCGTTCTCGCCCTCGATCCGGTAAGATGGATGGCGAGCGGCGACGGAGGCAGCCTTCGCCAGGGCGCCGTCCGAACGCAGGGGAAATTTCATCGAGAGCCTCATGAGGGGCGATTCTATCACCGCGTGGGGCAAGGACGAGCCCGAGCCGTCCGCGAAGGGAGGAGCGCGCATGACAGAGAGTGACAACCCGCCCATCTCCACCCGCCGGGGCGACGACGGAACCACCACCCTCCTCGGCGCCGGACGCCTCTCGAAGGCCGACGCCCCCATCGTGGTGCTCGGCGACATCGACGAAGCCAGCTCGTTTCTCGGCCTCGCCCGCGTCGAGGCCTCCACGGCGGGGGCGAGCGGGATGGCGAACCTCCTCCTGGACCTGCAACGCCTCGTCTACCGGGTGATGGGCGACGTGGCGATGCCCAAGGAACAGAACTTCATCGTCGAGGGCGACGTCGCGTTCCTGGACGACTCCCTCGAGGAGTGGAGGGGGAGGACGGACCTCCCCAACGAGTTCGTCATCCCGGGGGGAAGCCGCCTGGGGGCCCTCCTGGACGTCGCCCGCTCCGTCGTGAGGCGCGCCGAGCGGAGCCTGGTGGCCGGAGGCTACGCCGAGGCCCACCCCGAGGCCCTCAGGGCCGTCAACCGCCTCTCGGACCTCCTCTTCGTCCTCGCCCGCAACGCCGACGGCCGACACGACCTCTCCCGGGGATGACGTAGTCCCCACGACGCTCCGGATCCTCCTCTTCTCGACCCTCCTGATCCTCGCGGGATGCTCGGGAGGGACGGACGATCCCGGGGAGACCGAAAGGACCGGACAGGACGGAAGCGAACCCTCCTCCGCCGGAGCCCAAACGGAGGCGACGACGGCCCCGGCCTGGACGCGAGACCCCTTGCACACCACCCCGTCCCCCGGTATCCGCGAGCCCGAGCCGTCCTACGGCTACACGCACGGCGAGCCCTCGGGCAACAGGGTAGTCGGGGGCAAGGGGAACCTCCCCGGGACGCGTCCGGTGGACGTGGAGCTCGGCGGTGAGCCCGTCTGGGTGGTCGGGGTGCCGCTGGGGGAGGGCACGGGCTGGGTCGTCGCGCTGACGAGCGGACGGCTGGAGGCGTTCAGGATCCCAGAAGAGGGCGCCGGGGTCGAGCCCTGGCTCGTCGTCCCGGACGAGCTGCCGCCGGGCGCGCCACCGCTCGTCGCCGCCCAGGGCGAGAAACTGCGGCTCGTCTCGATACCGGGAGGCGAGCCCTCGCCCCTCACCCACCCGGTCCCCGCGGCCGGGCGCCTCGTCGGCGTGGACGAGGCGGGGAACCTCTCCGTCGAGCCCGGGGGCAGCCTCGGGGTAAAGGCGCTCCCCGACGCCCGCGTGGTGCGAAGCGAGGGCGGCACCCTGGCCGTCGCCTCGGACCCGACCGGGGCCTACGCACACGGTGCCCTCGGCGACGAGCAGGAGGCCGGGAGCATCACTCTGCTCGAAGGGCGTGCCGGGGGATCGCTGGAGGTCGCCGGCAAAGTTCTCCCGAGGTTCGGGGGCGTCTTCGAGACCCTGGCCCCCGTGTGGTTCGAGGACCCCTCGGGCCGCGAGCTTCTCGCCGTCACCGAGAGCGACGAGGAGGGCGGCAGCAGGATCTCCGCCTACAACCCCGACGGGACCCTGGCCCTCGCCGGCCCCCCCATCGGGGAGGCGATGAAGTGGCGCCATCTCCTGGCCGTCGGTCCCTTCGGCCCGGGCGGGGAGGTCGAGCTCGCCGTCGCCAGGACGCCCCACGTCGGCAGCGTGATCGAGTTCTACCGGCCGAACCCAGGGGAGGGTACCCTGGAGATCGTCGCCACCCTCGCGGGCTACCCCACCCACACCCTCTACAGCCGCAACCTCGACGCCGCCCGTGCCGGCGACCTCGACGGCGACGGGGCGTGGGAGGTTCTCGTCCCTGACAGGTTCCGGACGGGGCTCGCGGCCGTAAGGCACACGCCGGAGGGGGTGAGGGAGGCCTGGAAGCTCCCCCTCGGCAGCACGCTCGCGACGAACGTCGCCTCCGCCACGAACGGGGAGGGCAGGCTCTCCGTCGCCGCGGGGAGGACCGACGGGGTACTGAGGATCTGGCCGTAGGCCCTGGGAAGCAGGCCCCCGACGCGGGTATGATGCCGGGGAGATAGGGGAGGCTCACGAGGAGGAGGTTGGCATGGCCGTAGATTTCGGCGTCTTCGTCCCGCAGGGGTGGCGGATGGACCTGGTCGAGATAGAGGACCCCATCGAACAGTACGAGGCGATGACCCGGGTCGGACAAATCGCCGAACGCACCGGGGCCTACGACTCGATCTGGCTCTACGACCACTTCCACACCGTCCCCGAGCCCACGCAGAACACCGTCTTCGAGTGCTGGATCGCGACCGCCGGCCTCAGCCGCGACACCGAGCGGGTCAAGATCGGGCAGATGGTCACCTGCAACGGCTACCGCAACCCCGCCCTCCTCGCGAAGATGGCCTCGACCGTCGACGTGATGAGCCGCGGGCGCCTCCTCTTCGGCCTCGGCGCCGGCTGGTACGAGCACGAGTGGCGCGCCTACGGCTACGGCTTCCCCGAGACGCGCGAGAGGATGCGCGCCTTCAGGGAGGCTTGCCAGATCATCCACCGCATGTGGACCGAAGACGGGGTTCAATTCGACGGCGAGTACTACAAATTAGATAAGCCCATCAACGAGCCCAAGGGCGTCAGCGTTCCACACCCGTCTTTCTGGATCGGGGGCGGCGGCGAAAAGGTGACCCTCAGGCTCGTCGCTCGCTACGGCGACGCCTGCAACGTCGGCGGCGACGTCGAGCGCCTCAAGCACAAGTTCGGCGTCCTGAAGGGCCACTGCGACGACGTCGGGCGAGACTACGAGGAGATCACGCGCTCCACCTCCGTCAACGTCTACCTGTTGGAGGAGGGCGACGATCCGGTGAGCGCCACGGAGCTCGCCCGGGGCGGCATGGCCTACGACGAGTACTCGAAGGAGTTTATGGTCGGGACCGCCGAGGAGATCATCGAACGCTTGAGGCCCATGGTCGACGCGGGCGTCAACTACTTTATCGTCTACATGCCCCGCGTCGCCTACGAGCCCGCTATGGTGGAGCGCTTCGCGAAGGAGGTCATCCCGAGCTTCTCCTGAGGAAGTTGTTCTTTAAGAAAAGGGTTTCTCCACCCATTCGGGGGGCGGGGTTATGCTGGGCTCGGGGGCGTTGCCGGGGCCGTCGAGACCCATGGAGGTGACGGTCATGGGGACGCGCACCTTCATGTCGTGGTCGACGAGAATCTGGCACGAGAGCCTGACCTGCCCGGCGAGGTTCTTGTTCTGGAGGATCTCCTTCTCGGCTTGCGTCATCATCTCGGGCTCGCCTTCGAGGAACTCGACGCGGCAGGTGGTGCATTTGGCGTAGGCGCCGCAGCGGTGGAGGATGTCCAGCTCGGCGTCCTCCTCTATCGCAAGCACCAGCCTCTTCCCCTCCGGCACGTCGAAAGCGCTGATCCCGTCTACCTCGAGCTTGGGCACGAAATCCTCCTTAGGGATGGTCGACGAGCGACCATTCTACTGTCCATCGGACCGGCGGCGCGAGTACCGCCGGGGAAAGGACCCGGGCGGTCGGAAAACTCGGGGAGGGAGGATCTCCTCCGGAATCGCAGCCGGAAACGCCCTCGTTCTCTCCAAATACGGCAGGATGGGTTAAACTGCTCGGCCATGGACGAGGAGAAGTATGTATTGGACGACAAGCCGGCTTCGGTAAAGGTAGACAAGCCCTGGGGTAGGTTCGAGCAGTACACGCACAACCTCCCCTCGACGGTCAAAATCATCACCGTGGAGCCGGGTGGCCGGCTCTCCCTCCAGTACCACCACGGCCGCGACGAGCTCTGGGTCGTCCTCGACCCCGGCATCCGGATCGAGCTCGGCGAGGAGATTCTCGACCCCGAGCCGGAGACGACGATCTTTATCCCCAGGGGAACGGTCCACAGGCTCTCCTGCGTCGGCGAGCACCCGGCGAGGATCCTGGAGATCTCCTTCGGCGTGTTCGACGAGGACGACATCGTACGGCTCGAGGACGTTTACGGCCGCATCGAGCCGTAGGGGAGCCCCGGTGAGGCCCGCGCCCACCGCCTCCTCCGGCACACCGTCGAGCCTGGCCGGCCACGACCGATCCCCCCTTCTACCGAACCGTCGCCCGATCACGCGCTCCGTAGATCCGTCGTGAGCTCCTCCGGGCACGGGGACGAGCGGCGCAACGCGCCCCGCGGCGACCGCTCCCCCCAATCTTCCGGCGCCCCCCGACGCGCCGAGGAGACGCCATCGGGGAGGGGCGAGAGGGGAAGGGGGACGTTCCCCCTGTCGCGCGGGCTCTTGCTGCCCGTCGTCGGGCTTCTGGTTCTCGCGCTCGTGGTCGGGGGGCTGCTGCTGTGGCGCTGGTACGCGGATCAGGTCGGGGGCACGAACCTCTTCGAGGACTCGGTCGCCTCGGGCCCGGAGCCCCTCGTGCGCCTGACGAACGGCGCGGGGCAGGTTCGCGTGGAGGGGGTAGAAACCGAGACCGTGGAGATCTCGGCGGAGAGGTACGCCCGCGGCTCGGACCCGACGGCGGCGAGGGAGAACGCGGCCGGGGTGGCCGTGGACGTCGCCCGCGAGGGCTCGACGCTGGAGATCTCCTCCGACGCGAGTAGCGGCACCGGGGTCGACTACTCCCTGAGGGTGCCCGAAGGCAGCAAGGTCGAGGTCGAGTCGGCGGAGGGGGACGTGGAGGTCTCGGGCGTGGCCGACAGCGTGCAGGCGAAGGCGGAGATGGGGGACGTAACGGTGAGGGACGTGCGAGGCTCCGTGACGGTGGAGGCGCCCCGGGGGGACACGACGGTAGAGGGCGTGAGCACGGAGACGGGAGACGTCGAGCTCTCCGTCGGCTCCGGAGACCTGGTGCTGCGCGACCTCCTGGTCGGCGTCTTGGAGGCGCGGGTGGAGGCCGGGAGCGCCGAGCTTCTGGGGCGCTTCGCCGGTGGCGGCCGGCTGCTCGTCGAGACGGGCTCCATCGCCGTCAGGGTCCCGCCGGAGGACGTCAGGGAGTTGAGCCTGGAGGCCCGCGTGGGTGAGGTCGCACGCGAGGGCGAAGCCGAAGGGGGCGAGTAGCCCGTGTTCGGCGGGAGGAGTTCGGGCTACCACTCCCCGGAGGGCTTCCGGGACGCCGCGCGCGAGGTCTGGCTCGCCCCGGGGCGTTTCTTCCGCAGGCTCGACCCGGACGGTGGGTGGTTGAAGCCCGCTCTCTTCGCCTCGGCCGTCCTCTACCTGAACCTTCTCCTCGGGGAGCTTCTGCAGGAAGTGTGGCTCTTCGAGTTCAACTACGGCCTCCTGTACGCGGCGCTGCTCGGCCTCCCCTTCGCGCTCATCTTGGCGCCCCTGCTCGTCGCGGGGCTCTCGGCGCTCGTCCTCACGATCCTCGACGGTGCCCCCTCCCGCCGAAAGCTCTCCCCCATCTTTCGCGCCCTCGGTTACGCCTCCGCGATAGGGCTCGTGCTCTGGCTCCCCCTGGCCCCCCTCGTCGCCGTCCCCTACGGCCTGTACGTCGCCACCGTGGCCGTCAAGGAGGTGCTGTTCATCGACTGGAAGCGCGCGGCAGCGGTGACGCTCATTCCTTTAGGGGCCGTCCTCTTGATCGTGCTGCTCCTCACCGGCTTCGACGAAGCCCGTCAACTTCTGATCAACCCGCCCGGCAGCTAAGGAAGCGGTGGACGAGGGGCAACACCCCGTCGAACACCTCTTCGAGGGTCTGAAGACCGTCGAGCCGTACCCCGAACGGGTGGTTCCCGTTCCCGAGCGGCTCCCCGGCACGGCTTTCTTCCCCGGCGGCTTGGGCCTGTGGCACCCGAACCCCGAGGAACCCCCGCCGCCCATGCCGGCCGGAGGCGTCATGGTGCTCGGGCACGACTTCTACTCCGAGGCGGGTTACCGACGCTTCCTTGCGAACAGGGGGGAGAGCACGAGGGGGCCGACATGGCGCAACCTCCTCGCCCTGCTCGCCCGCGTGGGGGTCGGACCCGAACGATGCTTCTTCACCAACGCCTACATGGGCCTGCGCGCCGGCTCGCAGAACACCGGCCGGTTCCCGGGCGCCGGCGACCTCGGCTTCGTCGGGCGGTGCCGGGCGTTTCTGGGGGAGCAACTCCGGGCCCAGAAGCCGCGCCTGATCCTCACCCTGGGCAGCCACGTCCCCGCCGTCCTGGCCCCGCTCTCCGAAGACCTCGCCCCGTGGATAAAAGCCGCCTCGCTCAAAGCCCTCGACGAAGCCGAATGCCCCCTCATCCCGGCCGCCCGCTTCCCCTCCGTCCCCGACCGCAAAGTGACGGTCGCGGCCCTCGTCCACCCCTCCATACGCTGGGCGAGCGTCCTCAGGCGCCGCTACAAAACCCTCTCCGGCGACCCCGCCGAGCGGTCCATTCTCGAGGACGCCCTGAAAGCAAGCGGCGTGGGCGAGGAGTAGCCCACCGCCTCCGACGTCACCCGGTATCCCCCTCGGTGGTCCGGAGAAGCGCACGCATCAACATCCATCTGCAACAAACGCCCCGCCGAGACCGAAACAAGCCGCGACGGAACCGCTCTCCTGAACAAGACTCCGAGAAGACCGACCTCAAGCCGGGTCGAACCCCTCCTGCTCTTCGGCCCGGACAGGGGCAAAAAGCTGACGGGCACGGTCCGCGAACCTCCTCAGCCGGAGAGGGCTTCGAGCGCGATCGCCGTCAGGAGCGCGGCACCCTGCGGCAGTATCTCCTCATCGAATTGGAACTGCGGGGTGTGGAGGCCGGAGACGTCGCCGATGCCAAGCCAAACGTAGGCCCCGGGCAGCTTCTCCAGGAAGAAGGCAAAGTCTTCGCCGCCCATCGAGGGGTGGGCGGTCTCGACGGCCCTCTCCTCGCCGAAGAGTGAGGCCGCGACCCTAAGGGCGAGGGCGGCGGCCTCGGGGTCGTTGCGGGTGACGGGGTAGGAGAAGGTGTAGTCGAGCTCGGCGTCGGCACGCATCCCGCGGGCCACGCCCTTGGCGAGCTGCTCCATGCGCTCCGGGAGCCTGCGCCGCAGGTCGTCGTCTATCGTGCGCACGGTGCCGCCCATGCGGGCGGTCTCGGGGATGATATTGAAGGCGCTCCCCGCCCCTATCTCCCCTATTGTCACGACCGCCGGCTGGACCGGGTCGACCTCCCTGGAGACGAGCGTTTGTAAGGCCGTCGCGATCTGGGCGGCGACAACGATGGCGTCGGCCGAGAGGTGGGGCATCGCGCCGTGCCCGCCCGTGCCCTTGATCTCCATCTCGAACTTGTCGGCGGCGGCCATGATGGGTCCGGCCTTCGTCGCCGCCGTCCCGAACGGGAGCCCCGGCCACAGATGGAGCGCGAAGATCTGGTCCACTCCTTCGGCGACCCCCTCCTCGACCATAACCCTTCCCCCGCCTCCGCCCTCCTCGGCGGGCTGGAAGACAAACTTCACCTTACCGTTCAGCCGCCCACGGAAGGAGTCCTGCGACAGCGTCTTCGCCGCGCCCACGAGCATGCTCGTGTGACCGTCGTGGCCGCAGGCGTGCATCTTGCCGTCGGTGCCCGAAGAGAAGGGCAGGCCCGTCTCCTCGTGGATCGGGAGGGCGTCCATGTCGGCGCGCAGCGCGATCGTGGGCCCATCGCCTGCGCCCTGGAGCGTCGCCACGATCCCGTTCTGGGCGACGCCGGTCTCGATCTCCAGCGGCAGGCCGTCGAGGGCCGCGAGGACCTTGCGGGCGGTCTTCTCCGTGTCGAAGCCGAGCTCGGGCTCGCGGTGGATGTCGCGCCTGAGCGTCGTGATCTCCCCCCCGAAGCTCCCCCGAACCTCGTCTACAAGTCCTTGCAAACCCTGCGCCACGTCCACACAGCCTCCTCTGCCTTCGCTTGCCGTACCTACCGGGTGATGCCCTTGACCCCGATGCCCCACTCCGTGAGGAGATTGCCGCCGAGAAAGCCCGTAAGGGCGAGCACGGCGAGCCCCACGAGCGCCACCACGAGATAAGCCCGCGACCCGCCGACGTCGCCCCGGCGCATCGAGCTCCACGCCGTCAGCCCAACGAACAGCGCCGTCGTCGCGAAGCCCAGATACTGGTGGCGGTCTATCGCGGAGAGGAGGACCGAGTCGTCCTCGTACGCCAGGTGCGCGACGAGCCCCGTGATCGTCGCCGCTACCGTCCCGAGCGACCCGAGGACGAGCAGGAGCCACGCGCCGCCTTGCAACCCCGGCCTCTTCGCGGCAAAGTAGTCCACGCCTACACTCACGAAGGGCAACGCTATCGGGAAGTGCGTAACGGCGCCATGAATGTGATTGAACAGGTTCTCGAAAAAATCGCTCACAGCCACGACCTTCCACACGCGCTACTCCGTCGCACCCATAGTGCCGCTTGACATTCTAC
Organism: Rubrobacter sp.; assembly: GCA_016781775.1. Taxonomy (GTDB): domain Bacteria; phylum Actinomycetota; class Rubrobacteria; order Rubrobacterales; family Rubrobacteraceae; genus Rubrobacter_F. Next base: position 17,311 of record JADDPR010000534.1, read on the forward strand.
GATGCCGCGCGACGGCCGGGCGCAGAACAAAAGAGGCGCCCGCGGGGTGGTCCCCGCGGGCGCCTCCGGGAAGGGAGATCTACCTCCCCTAACGAGTCAGGATCTCTAGGCGAGGCTCGCGTTCAGCTGGATGTCCAGGTTGCCCCTGAGGGCGTTGGAGACCGGGCAGAGCTGCTCCGCCTCCTGGGCGGCGTTCTGGAACTCGTCGGCGCTGAGACCGGGGACGTTCCCCTGAACGTTCAGCTGCATCGTGGTGATCTTGAGCTGCTGGTCGTCCAGGGTGCAGACGGCGTCGACCTCCAAATGCTCCGGAGCGTTACCCTTCTGAGAAAGGGTATGGGAGAGCGCCATCGCGTAGCAGGTCGCGTGCGCCGCGGCGATAAGCTCCTCGGGGCTGGTCTTGCCCTCGGGCTGCTGGACCCGCGAGGCGAAGGTTACCGGGGTGTTGTTCAGCACCCCGCTGCCCTCGGACAGCGTGCCGTTGCCGCTGGGAAGGTCCCCATTCCACTCCGCATGTGCGCTACGGTCCACGTTAGCCATACTCTCTCCTTGATCCTTGCTTGCACTTGTTCGCCCCAACGTATGAATGTTACCCCGAACAGATCGTGCGCGCTAGGTAATTGCGCACAACCGATTCAATCGACACGGCCGATGTTGCGCCGAGCACGCCCCCGTCCCCTCAGTAACTCTTGCGGTGGAAGAGCCACAGGGCGACGATCAGGGGCAGCACGGCGGCAATCAAGCAGACCAGTACACTGAGCATCGGATCGGGTTGCTGGCTTGCGAGAGGTATCTCGAAAGGTCCGTTCTCGTATGGATCTACGATGGCCCAGTAACGAGTGATTCTGTAGACCTCGA
>JADDPR010000534.1:18281-46025 GCA_016781775.1 Rubrobacter sp.
CCGCCCAGCAATGCGACGGCGAGCAGGAGCGCTGCACCGACGGAGTACTTGGTAAAGAAGATCCGGGTGCGGCTGACCGGCCTGGAGAGGAGCAAGAAGATCGACCCTCGGCTCACCTCGCCCGACACCAGAGCCACGCCCAGCAACGTCGCGAGTGGCACGAGAAACATGTACTTCTCGGCCGCATGGATTTCCCTCACCTCCAACTTCGCCAACTCTGCGGGGAAGTCTGGCCGGCGCATCCGATCGAGCTCGTCTCTCAAGGACTGCTCGTAGCTCTCCTTCGTGTAGCCTGGAGGTAATGGTGCCCCCGGAGGCACAGGCTCTTCCGGCGATTCGAGCTCCGCGCTCATCCTCTCGATCCCATACTCGGCTTGCTTGATAATCTCCCCGTACGGCCTCGGTGCAAATGCCACGAAAGCAAGGATGGCTACCGCCGCGAGCACGAACTTCCACCGCGCCTCCCACCACTCCTTAGCGACCACCCTCAGCCTCCTCCACGTAAGCGATAAAGATGTCCTCCAGGCTCATCCCGATCCCGTCCACGTCGCGCACTTCGTACGGCCGCGCCTCTAAAGCCCTGTACACCGCCTCCGTGTCACCCCGCACCCGCAACCTTACGCCGCGCCCCTCGCGCTCCAAGCTCCTCACGCCGGGAAGCTCGCGCAGGGCCCGCATCTCCTCCTCGGGAGGAGCTTCCGCGTAGGCCATCCTGAAGGTCTTGTGGGTCTCCCTTAGGTGGTCGAGGTCATCGCTCACGAGCATCCGACCGTCCTTGATGATCCCGATCGTGTCGGCCACCGCCTCTATGTCGGAGAGGATGTGGGTCGAGAAGAAGACGGTCCGCCCCTCCGCCGCGACGTCGCCGACGAGCACCTTGAGGAAGGCGTGGCGGGCGAGCGGATCGAGGCCGGAGGTGGGCTCGTCCAGGATCAGGAGCTCGGGTTCGCTACCGAGCGCGAGGCAGAGCTGCAGCTGCACCCTCTGTCCCCTGGAGAGCTTGCGCGCCTTGACGTCCTCCCGGAGACCAAAGACGCCGAGGTAGCGGTCTACGAGGGCCTGATCCCACGTCCTGCCGACGTCGCGGCAGAACCGGCAGAGCCTACGGACGGTCATCCCCCCGTAGAGGCTGTCGACCTCGCTGGCGAACCCGACCCGCGCCCGGACCTCCAGGCTCTCCCCCACCACGTCGTACCCCAGCACCTTGGCCGAGCCCCCATCCGGCTTGCGGAAGCCGAGCAGGGTCTTTATGGTCGTCGTCTTCCCCGCACCGTTGGGGCCGAGAAAGCCGTAGACGGAGCCAGGCGGCACCGTTAGGTCGAGCCCGCGCACCGCCTCCCTCCTGCCGTACCCCGCCACGAGGCCCCTCGTCTCGATCGCCGCGTCCGCCCCGCCGGATCCCGCAACTTCGCGGTTCGCCAACTCCTCCATCACGCCTCCCCCCGGTTCCCCACCGTTTTGAAGGTCCGCCCCAACTCGCGGTCGAAGCGCTCGCGCAGGTCCTCCTCCGTTATCCCAAGCCCGGCCGCGTCCCGCACGAGCACCCCGACGCGCCCGTAGAGGTCCTCGACCTTGCGCCTCCGCATCGTCTCCCCCGCCTCGCCCACCACCACCGTACCGACCCCGGCCCGGCTCTCGATCAACCCCTCCCGCTGCAACTCGTTGTATGCCTTCACCACCGTGTTCGGCGCGACGGTCAGCTCTCCCGCCAACGCCCGAACCGTCGGCAACCGCTCCCCCGGCCTCAAAGTCCCAACCTCCAACGCCCGCCTCACCCCCTCCACGAGCTGCACGTAGATCGGCACCCCGCTCCGCGGATCCACGTCCAGCCACACCCCCAACGCCCTAGTCCCTCACCCGTATTGTGTCATTCATATGCGACATTATGACAATGTGCGCAGGCGCGTGTTAAGGCAGCCGGACGAAGACCCTCTCACCCGGTCTTACGGACGGGGTTGGTTACCCGGCGTGCGGGCGGCGGGAGCGAAGGGTGCGTCCCTGTATCAGCACGACGAGGAGGAAAGAAGTCTTGAACGTCCAAGGTCTCCGAAGCGTCCGAGGGGGTCAAGGCCGCATTGGAGAATTCCGGTTTTCCAGGACGACTGGTGGATAAGGCTAGCGCAGTCCTAGAACATGGGGATACCGGCTACAAAACAGCCGTCGCCATACCCGCGACGAACGCTGCATGAGTCGGGGCGACCATCAACTCTAGAAACGAGGCGTTGAACGGGGCCAGTGCCCGACGTACGCGGTGGCTGCGGCCTCGGGTGGAGCTCCTCGACGAACGAGGCGAACAGCACCAGGGGCGGCGACGTTCAAGGTGGGGACGTGCTTGAGCAGGTTGTGCTCCCGGCCGCGCCTTTGCCGCTCCCGACCTTCTGGGTTACGCATCGAGGAGCGTACGCTACCAGGACCGCCCTGAGCCTTCTTCGGGCCCCCGACGGTAACTTCCCCTCGAAGGCCCGGCCTTCTCACGCCCGTCTGGCTCTCCTCCTTGGGTGGCCGCCGAACCCTCCCTGAGGACGCAGCGTGCGGGGGCGAGCGGAGGACCGCCGGCCCCGCACGCTGCGGTGCCATCCGCGCGGAACCCGAAGGTCCCTCGGGGCCGCACCATGGGGCGGGGCGTCCCCACCCGATAGGAGCGCGTACCCCACCGCGGCCCACGCGGACCCAGCATCATCCACTCCCCCGCCCAGGAGCCCCACGGCAAGGCCGCGAGCGGATAGCCGAAGACGAGCAGCAACCCGCACCAGCGCGGCAGGATCCGCGCGTCCAGCGCCGCGGTGCCCAGCACCACCGCGCCGACCAGGGCGGCCGGGTAGCCCCAGGCGAGGGGGTCGGGGCCCGTGGCGGCCCCGCGCGCCGCGGTGGCGAGTGCGCCCAGGAGCAGGAGCGCGTGCCCGAGTAGGGCCGCCGACGAACCCACGGCCAGCCCCCACCCTCTATCCCTCCTGCGCGGGCTGCGCAGCGAGGCGCCGAGGAGACCCGCAACCGCGACCAGCGTCCCCGCCAGCCCCACTACGAGGAGGGCCTGAACGATGTAGTCGGAGGACGACGCGAGGACGACTGGCCCCGGCCACCGCACCTCGGGGGCGAGCAGGAGATCCGCGATCCCTGCCGCGTACATGGCCGCCCCGGCCGCTACGCCCGCCATGCCGCCGATCCTCACCCGGCTATCGCGAGACACGCCCCTACCTCCTTAAAAGCCTGCGCCACCATCAGGACCGCACAATTTGCCGTCAAGTCCATGGGCCACGATAGACCACCCCGAACGCGCGGGGTAGGGCGATGTGGTCTGGACGCAAGGGGTTGTGGCTAAGGTTCGGCATGAGCACGACGAGAGCGGCTGCGAGCAGGGGATGCGCGTCCGACGGCGCCCACGACGGACGGGACCTGAGCGGGACGGCTGGAAGATGCAGCCTGGACCACGCCGTCGACTCCTGGTGCCCGTAAGGAGGACGTGCGCCAGCGGAGGCGAGACCGGGGCCGCGTGGGCAGGGCTCAGAAGACCTCGGACGGCCACCGCGGTCCTCGTCGTTCTGAGCGAGAGCCGGTCGGGTGGGCGCGCTTTCGGGTTCGATCGGTTGGGGTGGATCCAGCCGTCGCGGCGGCGCGTGCTCGATGCCGCCGGGACGCGACGTTAGAGCAACCAGACCTTCCCGGGCGACTCCCTGGGCAGGGAGCTCGACACGACCTTGCGGACGCCGCCGCGCCAGAGTTCGCGGGCTACCGCCGAGGCCGAGGACATGTCGCGTCCGGGCATCACGCCGGCGAGGAGGGCGGCGCGGCGGGCATCCTCCGGGGCGGCGCGGAGGCCGGCGAGGAGCGCCCGGGCGAAGGCCGCCGGGGTGATGGTGTGGCCAGGGCCCGCGCCCGTGATCTCCGTGAACACCTCCGGGCGATGCACGTGCTCCTCGTCCACCGTCTGGCCGAGGGCATCTATGCCCCCGACGGCGACCACGAGTGTGGCGCCCTCCGGCAGCGGCGGCTCGTGCCCCGCCGTACCTTTCAAGGGGCGCCTGCGGGAGCCGTCGGCCTCCACGAGCGTCACACCGTCCTCCGGGGCGAGGGAAGGCACCACGGATGCCTCTACGCCGCCGATCCGGTCTTTGGAGAGCATGCCGGCCCCGGCCACGGCCGCGCCCCCGTCCCCGAGCGCCGTCTCGACCTTGAGGCAAAGTTCGCCAGCGTCCTGGGCCGTGAGAATGGGCCCTATCCCTTCGGCCTCCGAGACGAACATCTTCGTCGTTGGCACCGCGAGGACCTTGACGCCCGTCCCCTTCAATTCGTTCGCGACCTGCAAGATCGCGCTGGATTTCCCGCCGGCCCCCACGAAGGCGACCACGTCCCCGGGCACGACGCCCAGAGCCTTGTAAAGCTCCAACAAACCTCCTCGGGAAGACGGACGGTTCGCACCGCCGGGACCGCTGAACGAGGGGCGGGCGTGTCTTATACTACCTGGCAGAGAACATTATAAGTGACGATTGTTATGTTCGGTCCGAGATTACCTCCAGGAGGACGAGGGTAATAGGGTCCAAGTCACAAACGCCGATCGTCCGAACAGGGGGTGCTGGGTGACGCAGCAGCAAGATAGGGTGGAGAACTTCACCAGGGAGCTAAGGGGGGACCAGACGGCCTCCGACCGGAGCATAGGTGAGATCTTCAACGCGCTCCGCCCCCGCCTCCAGGAGCTTGGGAACAAGCAGGTCGAGCTGGCGCGAGCGGAGCTCACGCCGGTCGGCAAGCAGGCCGGGATCGCGATCGGGTTGCTCGTCGTCGGGGCGGTCTTCCTGCTCCTCTTCCTGGGCTTCTTCTTCGCCACGTTTGCGGCGGTACTGATCGCCGTCGGCTTCCCGGTGTGGGTCGCGATCGGGATCGTCACTGTTATACTGCTGCTGATAGGGGGCGCCCTCGCGGGCCTGGGTGCCAGCAGGCTGAGGACATTGGATCCCAAGCCCCGCCGCACCATCGCGGCCCTCCAGCAGAACATACAGTGGATAAAGGGGCAGCTTAGGCCGTGACACAGAAACCACCGGAGCGCATAGAGCGGGAGATGTTCGAGATCCGGAGCCAGATGGAGCCGGATGCCAAGGACCTAGCGAAGCACGTTCAGCCTCAGGTCGTCGCCGAGCAGGTGAAGGGCAAGGTCAGGCAACGCGTTCAGGACACGACCGAGCGCGCCAAGACGAACCTCAGGGCGCGCGGCCAGGAACTCGTCGACTCGGCCAAGCGACAGGCGAACCTCGCCCGTAAGGCCGGCGAGAACAGGGACACCGGCCCCTTCACGGACGCCGTGAGGAGCGACCCCCGCCCAATGGTCCTCCTCGCCGTCGTCCTCACCCTCTTGCTGCTGCTGACCCGCAAGATCGCCGGGGGCGGTCGCGACCAGGACTGAGAGGCCCCGGCCGCTCCCCCAACACGCACACTTCCAGCCCGTCGGCGGTGCCGCCGGCGACATGACCCTCGCCGCCCTGCTCCACGCCGGGGCTCCCCCCGAGGATGTCTCGCGGGAGCTCCGCAAGCTCGGGCTCCCCTTCGAGCTCCGGACGCAGCCCGCCGAGATCAACGGCATAAGCTCGCTCCGGCTCGCGGTCGAGCACCCCGAGCAGCACGCCCACCGCACCTTCGGGGATATACGTGCCCTTATAGGGGGTGCGGGCCTCCCGGAGAGGGCCACGACCCGCTCCATCTCCGCCTTCCGGCTCCTCGCCGAGGCCGAGGGTAAGGTCCACGGGCTCCCTCCGGAAAGGGTAACCTTCCACGAGGTCGGGGCCCTCGACTCCATCCTGGACATCGTCGGAAGCTGCGTCGCCCTGGAGACGCTCGGGGTCGAGACGGTGAGCTGTGGTCCCCTGCCGATGGGGACCGGGACCGTCCGGGCCGCGCACGGTCCTCTCCCCGTCCCCGGACCGGCCACGCTGGAGCTCCTCAAGGGCTCGCGGGTTCGCTTTACCGAAGAGGAGAAGGAGACGACCACCCCCACCGGCGCCGCTCTGATGGCGAGCCTCACCGGCGGGCGCTTTACGGATGCCGCCCCTCCCATGACGCCCCGAGCGGTCGGCTACGGCGCCGGCAACGCGGTCCTCCGTGGCGCCCCCAACGTGCTGCGCGTCGTCGTCGGCGAGGTCGAAGGCGCGAGCGGGGCCGAAGACCTCGCTCTCCTGGAGGCGAACGTGGACGATGCCTCGGGGGAACTCCTCGGGGCGGCGACCGGGGCGTTGATCGAGGCCGGAGCCCTCGACGCCTGGCTCGAACCCATCTTCATGAAGAAGGGACGCGGCGCGTACAAGGTCTGCGCCCTCGCTCGAAGCGCCGACCGCGAAGGGCTCGCACGCCTCCTGATGCGCGAGACGGGCACCCTGGGCGTCCGTCAATTCTCCGTCGGGCGCACCACCGCCGACCGCCGCATCGTCGAAGTCGAGCTGCCTTACGGACGGTGCAGGATCAAGGTCGGTAGCCTGGACGGAGAGGATTTCGTCGCCGCCCCCGAGTATGGGGACGCCTCGCGCCTCGCCAGGGAGACCGGCCTACCCCTCCCCCGCATCTACTCCGACGCCCGCACCGCGTACGAGAACGGTCGCCCGACAGCCCCCGGCGATCGGCGGGAACGCGGGTAGACGAGCCGAAGCGCGACGCGGGCCGGTGGATTCTGGCTAAAAGATCGCGCCGGATAGCGTCCGGTGGCGAACCTGCAAAGCCGTGGCAAGGGCCGGCACCCAGGGACCACAGCAAAACAAAGGCCGGGGGATGAATCCCGGCCCTGGTACCGCTTATGCTGTTGTTTGTACCTCGGTTAAGCGGGGGTTACGTTCTCGGCCTGCATCCCCTTCTTGCCGCGCGTCGCCTCGTAGGAGACCTTCGTCCCCTCCTCGAGCGAGCGGAAGCCGTTACCGGCTATCCCGGAGTAGTGGACGAAGAGATCCTCGCCGCCGTCGTCCGGAGAAATGAAGCCGTAGCCCTTCTCGTCGTTGAACCACTTGACCGTTCCCTGGGGCATGTACTTAGCCCGCCTTTCTCTTCTCTGGACCTCACCGCAAGGTCGCGTTTCCTCCAAAGGAAAGACCCCGACGGCCACAGCCCAACTTCACGTGCACCTTCTATTATACAAAATCGGCGCCGCGCGTTCACCGGTTGCGGGCGTCGGCGGGCGAAAAATCTACCTTACTCCGGAAAGCCGCTCTCGAGGAGCGCGGCGCAGTTGTCGTAGACGGCGACCGCCCCGGCGACCTTGAGGGCCTCCTCGTCGTAGGCGCCGCCGCTTAGCACGCCGATCGTCTGGATATCGGCCGCCTTCGCCGCCTGGACGTCCCAGATCGAGTCCCCTACGGCGACGGCCTCCTCGGCTCGGACCCCGGCCCTGTTGAGGGCCTCCTGGAAGAGGTCCGGGGCGGGCTTGGAGTTCTCCACGTCGCCCGAGCTGACGACGCCCTTGATCTTCCCTTCGGCCTCCAGAAGCTGCATGTGGTGCTCGAGTTCCTCGGGCTTCGCGCTGGTGGCGAACCACACGTCGTAGCCGCCCTCGGCGAGCGAGGCCACGAGCTCCTTCGCCCCCGGAAGGGGGAGACCGTACTCCTGCATGGCCATGTACTGCTCGCCGTGCAACTCGTTCGCCTTCTCCTGCGCCTCGTCGCCCTCGACGAACTCGGGCATCAGAAGATCCGAGCCCTTCCCGATCTCCTTGTGGATCGCCGCCCGCGGCGCCCGCTGCCCAACCTCTTCGAACGCCCGCCACCACGCCTCCGTGTGCAGGTAATTGGTGTCCATGAGCGTGCCATCTACATCCAGGATTACAGCCTTGACAGCCATGTGTGGAACCTCCTCGTCGGCCTCGTATACGTGCCTTACAATATCCCCATGAAACACGGGAGAAACACGCAGACGAGCAGCACAGGGCTCGAAGGGAGCGTAGATTACGAGGCCCTCGTCCGTGGCGCGGCCCTCGTCGATCGCTCCGGACGCGCCGTTCTCGGGCTAACGGGGAGGGATCCGGTCGGCATGCTGAACGCCGTCCTGACCAATGAGGTCCCGAAGGACGCGCATCTCGGCGCTTACGCCGCGCTCCTGAACCCGAAGGGCCGTATCCTGACGGACCTGTGCGTCCTGAAATCTCCCTCCAACGAACGCATCCTCGTGCACACCGAGCCGGAAGGCGCGCAGGCAGCCCGCGAGATCCTGAGCCGCTACGCCCCCTTCTCCCGCGTAAAGATCGAAGACCTCTCCGCCGCCGCCGACCCGTGGTCCGTCCTCGGCTTCTACGGCCCACGCGCCGCCGAGCTTCTCGGAGATCTCGACCTCACCGAGCACGAGTCGACCGAGGTGAAGGTAGACGGCGCAACCCTCCTCGCCGTGAGCGTCGCGGTCCCCGTCCCCGGCTTCGACCTCGTCGGCCCGGCGAGCACGCTAGCCCGGGCAAGAGATCATCTGCTCGCCGCCGGAGCGGTTCCCGCCGGCCGCGATGCTTACGAGACCGCCCGGGTAGAAGCCGGCGTCCCCCGCTTCGGTACGGACATCACCCCGGACAACTTCCCCGGCGAATGCGGCATCCTCACACGCGCCGTTAGCTTCAAGAAGGGCTGCTACCCGGGCCAGGAGACCGTCGCGAGGATGCACTACCGCGGCCACCCCAACCGAGAACTCCACCGCCTCGTCGTGGAGGGGCCGTCGCCGGAGCCGGGCGCCGAGATCCTCCAGAACGACAAGCGGGTCGGCAGCATCACCAGCGTCGCCCCCCTGCCCGTGGATCGGCAAACCCTCGCCCTCGGATACCTCTCCCGAAAAACAGACCTCGATGCACCCTTACAAGCCGGCGGCGCCACCATACGTCCTCTGGCCCTTGTCGGGAACAGTTCCCGGTAGTCTGGCCCCCAAGGGCCCGAAAACGTTACAAGCGACCGAAGTCGGTCGCTCTCTGACAACCACTCGCAAGAGAATGTGAAAGCGTTACCAGCGTAACACAAGTCCTTTTAAATGAGCCGAATTCGATCACTTTCAAGAAGCGTTTTTAGTCTTGATCTTCGGGTGTGCTCGGGGGTCTTGTGCTATGATTTGGGGTGTTGCAGTAGCAAGGTTTTAGCAAAGGTGACGGCAGGGGTTCGATGCTAAAGATAGAGAATTTGCACGCTGAGATCGACGGTCAGGAGATCCTGCGCGGTCTCGACCTCGAGATCAACCAGGGTGAGATCCATGCGATCATGGGCCCTAACGGCTCCGGAAAGAGCACGCTTTCGAACGTGCTGATGGGCCATCCCAGGTACGAGGTGACGGACGGCAACGTCACGTTCTTCGGGCAGGACATCTTCGAGCTCGAGGCCGATGAGCGGGCCAAGCTCGGCATGTTCCTCGCCTTTCAGTATCCGAGCGAGGTGCCCGGCGTCTCCGTGGCGAACTTCTTGCGTACCGCCGTTAACAGCGTGCGGGAGAAGGAGCTCTCTCCGATGGAGATGTACAAGCTCATCCAGGAGAAGATGCGGTTTCTCCAGATGGACCCCAAGTTCGCCGAGAGGTACCTGAACGAGGGCTTCTCCGGTGGTGAGAAGAAGCGCAACGAGATCCTGCAGATGCTCATGCTCAACCCCAAGCTCTCCATCATGGACGAGACCGACTCGGGGCTCGACATCGACGCTTTGCAGGTCGTCTCCAAGGGCGTAAACGCTCTTCGGGGGCCGAAGTTCAGCGCGCTCATCATCACGCACTACAACAGGATCCTGCGCTACATCGAGCCGGATCACGTGCACGTGATGCTCGACGGGCGGATCGTGACCAGCGGTGGCAAGGATCTCGCGCTCACGCTGGAGGAGAAGGGCTACGACTGGGTGCGGCAGGAGTTCGGCTCCGCCGCTCAGAGCTAGGTAACAGGAGGAGAGGGCATGCCAGAAGACAAGACTATTCAGGAACTCGGCCTCGACGAGTACAAGTACGGCTTCCGCGACCCGGAGGAGTACTTCTTCAAGACGCCGAGGAAGGGCATCGACCCCGAGATCGTCGCCATGATCTCCAAGCACAAGAACGAGCCCCAGTGGATGCTCGAGTATCGTCTCAAGGCGCTCGAGGCGTTCTACGCGAAGCCGACCCCGCAGTGGGGCGGTAACCTCAACGACCTCGACTTCGACGAGATCTACTACTACATCCGCCCGATGGAGAACCAGGGCCGCTCCTGGGACGACGTGCCGGACGACATCAAGAACACGTTCGAGAAGCTGGGCATCCCGCAGGCAGAGCGCGAGACTCTCGCCGGCGTCGGGGCGCAGTACGAGTCCGAGGTCGTCTACCACAGCCTCAAGGAGGAGTGGGAGAAGGCCGGCGTCGTCTTCATGGACATGGACTCCGGGCTTCGCGAGCACGAGGACCTCGTGCGCGAGCACTTCGGGACCATCATCCCGGCGGATGACAACAAGTTCTCCGCACTGAACAGCGCCGTCTGGTCGGGTGGCTCGTTCGTGTACGTCCCGCCGGGCGTCAGCATCGACATCCCGCTGCAGGCGTACTTCAGGATCAACGCCGAGAACATGGGCCAGTTCGAGCGGACGCTGATCATCGCCGACGAGAACTCGTACGTGCACTACATCGAGGGCTGCACCGCCCCGACGTACACGACGAACTCGCTGCACTCGGCGGTCGTCGAGCTTATCGCGAAGCCGGGCGCTCGTATCCGCTACTCGACGATCCAGAACTGGTCGCACAACACCTACAACCTGGTGACGAAGCGAGCGGTCGCGCACGAGAACGCCACCGTGGAGTGGGTCGACGGCAACCTCGGCTCCAAGCTCACGATGAAGTACCCGGCGGTCTACCTCGTGGGCGAGGGCGCCCGCGGCGAGATCCTCTCGGTCGCGTACGCCGGCGACGGCCAGCACCAGGACGCGGGCGGCAAGATCGTTCACGCCGCTCCGAACACGTCTTCGCTCATCACCTCGAAGTCCATCTCCAAGGGGACCGGCCGCTCGACGTACCGCGGGCTCCTGAAGGTGCACGAGGGCGCGACGAACGCCAAGAGCCGGGTCGAGTGCGACGCGCTCCTGCTCGACGAGAACGCGCGGACGGACACGTATCCGTACATCGAGATCGAGGAGAAGAAGGTCAACACCGAGCACGAGGCCACGGTCTCGAAGGTCGGCGAGGACCAGCTCTTCTACCTCATGAGCCGCGGGCTCTCCGAGGAGGAGGCCATGGCGATGGTGGTTAACGGCTTCATCGAGCCGATCGCCAAGGAGCTCCCGCTCGAGTACGCCATCGAGCTGAACCGCCTGATCCAGCTCGAGATGGAAGGCTCGGTCGGCTAGGAGCCGCCGGTTGTAGCTTGCAGGACTAGTTTGTGGGGCGGGCTCTCCTTGAGGGCCCGCCCCGTTTTTTGATGAGAGAGAGGCACGTCGTATGACGGAACTACTTGAGTTCCATGATAAAGAAGACGATGAGGCTCATGCTGAGTTCCAGCGGTGGCGGCGTCCACACTATAGGAGCGGTCTTTTTCTCAATTACAAAGGTCCGAGGAACACGATGCTACACCGGAGTTCCTGTCCGCACCTGGGGGATACTGACTGGAGTCGTGCCGAGCAGGGCTTTGGCAGCCTGACTAGCACCAAGAAGATTTGTTCTATTGATCGCCCACAGTTGGAGCAGTGGGCTACAGAGCACGATGCAGTTGGAGTCAAACGGTGCCGGGATTGTTTTTGATCTTCGAGTGAGAACGTTGAAAGTAACTGCGGGACACGTAGCAAAGTTTGCGTGTACCCGCGACTTGTATAGGAATACAGAAAGGCGATTTGTATGCAGCAGAGGGACGTGCCCGAGGTACTGAAGACACGCGGCATAAGCGAGGAGACGGTGAAGGCGCTGTCGTCCTTGAAGAACGAGCCAGGCTGGCTCGCGGAGAAGCGCTTGGAGGCGTGGCGCGCCTTCGAGGGGCTCCCGATGCCTACCCTTCGCGACGAGGCGTGGCGCTACACGGACATCTCGGACGTCAGGATAGAAGACTTCCTCCCCTACGCCCCGAGCCCGGACGCCTCCTCGGAGGATGAGCTTCCGGAGGCCGTCCGTAAGCTCATCAGCGAGGGTGAGGAGAACTCCGCGCTACTCGTGCAGCACAACTCGGAGACCGCCTACTCGCGCATCGACGACGACTTGAAGGCGAAGGGCGTCGTCTTTACGGACCTCCATACGGCCCTTCAGGAGCACGAGGAGATTGTCAGGGAGAAGCTCTTCGGGCTCGTGCCGGAGGACTACGACAAGTTCGCGGCCCTGAGTGCGGCCGCGTTCGCCGGTGGGTCTTTCCTGTACGTGCCGCGCGGGGTCGACGTCGAGGTACCGATCCAGAGCTACCGCTGGCTCGACGTGGTCGGCTCGATCATGCCCCGCACCCTCGTCGTCGTCGAGGAGAACGCGAGCGTGACGTACATCGATGAGTACGCGAGCGCCGACGCCGACGATCCGGCGTTCTCCAACGGGGCGGTCGAGCTCTACGTCGGGCAGGGCGGGCAGCTCCGCTACGTCTCGTTGCAGAACTGGGAGCGTAACGTCCTCCACTTCAACACCATCCGCAGCGCCACCGAGAAGGACGCGACGATAAACAGCCTCGTCGTCTCCTTCGGCGCCCAGCTCTCGCGGACCAACGTGGAGGCGGGCCTGACGGCCGACGGCGGCGACTCGGAGATGCTCGGGTTGTACTTCGCCGACCAGAATCAGGTCCTCGACCACCACACGCTCCAGGACCACCTCGCGCCGAACGCCCACTCGGACCTCGTGTACAAGGGCGCTTTGCGCGACGAGTCCGTCACGGTCTTTTCGGGGCTTATCCGGGTCGAGCCCGGGGCGCAGAAGACCGACGCTTATCAGACGAACCGGAACATCATCCTCGGGACGGACGACGCCTTCGCGGTATCCTTGCCCAACCTGGAGATCATGGCGGACGACGTGAAGTGCTCGCACGGCTCGACGACGGGGCAGGTCGACGAGACGGAGCTCTTCTACCTCATGAGCCGGGGCATCCCGCGCCACGAGGCCGAGAGGCTCGTCGTCTTCGGGTTCTTCGGCGAGGTCACGAGCCGCGTCCCCTTGCTGGGCCTCAAGGAGAAGCTCGACCGCGTAATAGAGGGCAAGATCGGCCTGGGCTTCGATAGCCAGGTGGCGTAGCGTGGCCGAGTTCCACAAGCTGGCCTTCACCGACGACGTCTCCCCAGGCGAGGTCAAGACCTACGAGGTGGAGGGCCGCCCCGTGGCCCTCTGCAACGTCGACGGCGAGCTCTACGCCCTCGAAAACATCTGCACCCACGCCTTCGCCTACTTGAGCGAAGGCGGCCTCGTGGGCGACCGCATCAAGTGCCCCCTCCACGGCGCCACCTTCGACGTAAGGACCGGAGAGGCCAAGAGCCTCCCCGCCGTCAAGGCCGTCCCGACCCACGAATTAAAGGTCGAGGACGGCGTCGTCTACGTCGCCCTCAACCCCAAGCAGGTCAGGGTCGGTGGGCGAAGGAGGCGCTAGCTTTGAAGGGCAGCGTTCTGGCGCGAAGGGGTAGGGGATGCGGCCGATGAGCCGCGGACGGCGCCGTCGTCGCGGAGCTTCCGGTCTCGCCTCCCTGCTCCTGATCCTCGCCATCGTGGCGCTGTGGGCCTACTTTTCGGGTCCTACAACGCAGGGCGACGCGGGTATCAGGGGTGACGATCCCGGAACGGCCCGGACGACCCTCGAGGAGCTCTCCGTCTCCGCGCCCGGCTCCATGGCGGGCTACTCCCGGGAGAAGTTCGAGCACTGGAGCGACGCAGAAGAGTTTGGCTGGGAGGCGCCGGACGACTCCTGCGACGTGCGAGACGCGGCCCTGATCCGGGACGGCGAAGACGTCGTCGTGGGAGAGGGCTGCAAGGTCGAGTCGGGGACCTGGCTCGACCCGTATACGACGAATGCGTACACCGATCCCCAGGACATAGACATAGACCACGTCGTGCCGCTCGCCAACGCCTGGAGGAGCGGGGCGTCGTCGTGGGACGCCGACGAACGCGAAGCCTATGCCAACGCCCCGGACGTCCTGCTCTCCGTCGAGGACGACGCCAACCAGGAGAAGGGGGACAAGGGTCCGGAGGTGTGGAAGCCGCCAAACGAGGCCATATGGTGCGACTATGCGACACGTTGGATCTCCATCAAATCCGAGTACGGCCTGAGCGTGAACCCTCAGGAGAAGGACGCGCTCACCGAGATGCTCGATACGTGCGGGGGCGGGTAGCCACGGATTCCCGCTCGGTCATCAACTCGACCACCGGCGGCGTGATGACGGACGAGGCCGGTGCCGTCACCGGGGAACTCGAGGTCCGCACGCTCCCCGAAGCCGGGCTCCTCGACGTCCGCGTACGCTACGCCGGGGCCGAGGAGTGGTACACCGTGACCGGAAGCCCCTTCCCGCTCTCCGGCGATGGGAGAGACCTCGGGAACCTGCACGAGCGCGTCGTGGCCTGCCTGACGAGCCCCGGGCCCGTGGTAGATGGCAACGAGGAGGCCACCTCGCTGCGGGGGCTCGATCGCCTGTAAGGGAGCGCGAGCGTCCGGCGCGGTCCGGGGTTCGACGAAGGAGGGTACGATGTTGCTCGAAGGGTCCTGCCACTGCGGGTCGGTCCGTTTCCAGGTCGATTCCTCGACGCCGTACCCTTACCAGGCCTGCTACTGCTCCATCTGCCGCAAAACGGCGGGCGGCGGGGGCTTCGCGATCAACCTGGGGGCGGACGCGAACACCTTGAAGGTCGAAGGTCGGGAGAACGTCTCCGTCTACAACGCGAAGCTCTACGACAGGGGCGAAGGGGACGAGGCGCCGGCGAGCGAGGCGGAGCGGAACTTCTGCCGCTTCTGCGGGAGCTTCCTCTGGCTCTTCTCCCCGAGCTACCCGAGGCTTATCCATCCCTTCGCCTCGGCGGTGGACACCCCGCTCCCCAAACCACCCGAGCACGTTCGCATCATGCTGAGCTATGCCGCCCCCTGGTGCGAGATCCCTGAGAGCCCAACGAACGAGGTCCACTACACCGGGTACCCCGAGGAGTCCCTGGAGGCCTGGCACCGCCGGCACGGCATCGGAGGTTAAAGACCACGACCCCGGAAAGCGACGGACGCCGGAGCCGATCAACGTCTGAGGCTACGAACGCCTCGCTCGGGAGGCCATGCACCCCGCGGCCTGGGCCTACTACTCCAGCGGAGCGGACGACGAGGTCACCCTCCGCGCGGAACGCGACGCCTTCGAGCGGCTCCGCCTCGTCCCGCGCGTGCTGCGAGGCGTAGACCGCGCGAACACCTCGACCGCCATACTCGGCACCCCGGTAAGGGCGCCGATCCTGGTCGCCCCGACGGGCGTCCATGGTCTCGCCCACCCCGACGGAGAGTGCGCGACTGCCCGCGGGGCGGGAGAAGCCGGTACCCTCATGGCGGTCAGCACGGTCTCCACGCGCTCCCTCGAAGACGTCGCCGCAGCCGCCACGGGCCCGCTGTGGTTCCAGCTCTATGTCTACAAAGGCGCCCGCCCTTTCGGGCAGAGGCTCGTGCGACGGGCGGAACGTGCCGGGTACGGGGCGATAGTGCTGACGGTGGACGCGCCACGCTGGGGACGCAAAGAGCGCTTCCTGCGCGTCGAGCAGGATCTACCCTCGGGCCTCGGGTCGGTTAGCATCGAGGAGGAGCTTGGCGAGGAGTCTCGCGAGCCCGCCGCGCTCTCGTGGGAGGATGTGCCTGGCTCCGGTCCTCGCCGGCCTGCCGATCGTCTTGAAAGGAATCCTCCACCCCGAGGACGCGGCGCTCGCGGTGGAGCACGGCGCGGATGGCGTCGTGGTCTCCACCCACGGCGGACGCCAGCTCGACGGCGTCCCCGCGAGCATCGAGGCGTTGCCGGCCGTGGTGGAGGTGGTCGCGGAGGGCGTCGAGGTCTACCTCGACGGCGGCATCCGGCGCGGGACCGACGTCCTCAAGGCGCTCGCCCTGGGCGCGCGGGCCGTCTTCGTGGGCCGTCCCGTGCTTTAGGGGCTCGCCGCGCACGGCACCGCGGGCGTGCGATACGTGCTAGGACTGTTGCGGGAGGAGCTGGAGCGGGCGATGGTCCTCGCCGGCCTGCCGGACCTCGAGAGCGTCGGCGCGGACGTGTTCCGCGACGCATAAGAGTGCGATGTAAGCCCTTGCTGGTACAATCATCGGCATGCTCCAGGATCTTTACAAGGAGATAGTCCTCGACCATTACCGCCGCCCGCGCCACCGTGGCGAGCTCGAAAACGCCGACCTGAGGGAGCACCTCCTCAACCCCCTGTGCGGCGACGAGGTGACGGTCTACGCGAGGTTCCGGGGGGACGATCTGGCCGAGGTGAGCTTCACCGGTCGCGGCTGCTCCATCTCGCAAGCCTCAGCCTCCATGCTCACCGAGCGCCTCTCCGGCAAGAGCCGCGAGGAGGCCGAGGGCGAGTTGGAAGCGTTTCTGGAGATGATGCGCACCGAGGAGAACGAAGATCTCGGGGACCTCGTGGCGCTCAAGGGGATCATCCAGACCCCCAACCGCATCCGCTGCGCGACCCTCGCCTGGACCGCCTTCAAGCAGGGTCTCGACAGCGGGGGGTAATCGCCCGTCTCCCGCCATCCGGCACAAGTTCGCTTCAAACTTTTTAGCCTCCAATCCTCTGATGCCCGGATTCGACGGCCGGGATTGCGGAGGCGTTGGTCTACCTCAGGCGAAGATGCCGACGAGGACGCAGGGGGAGCCGAGGAGGAAAGACAGGGCGAAGGTGATGGAGAAGAAGACATTCTCCTCGGAGGTATAGGTGTAGAGGCGGCCGTAGTGGAGCATCAGTAGGGCCGAGGGTACCGCTATGCCGGCCATAAGGGCCGCGGTGACCCTGAGGGCGTTCAGGGCGCCCATCTGATCGAAGACGCCCCGGGAGTTCAGGAGCAGCAGCCCGAACCAGTCCATCGAGAGCATGAGCGAGACGCCGAAGACGGCCAGAAGCGCCCGGAAGACGCGGCGGGAGAAGAGCGGACCCTTCGCACGAGCGTACGAATCCTCGGTTTCCTTCTCGAAGAGCGTCTTTGGTGGCCTCTTCAAAGACCTCAAGATTTTTTCGGCGGGCTTCATGACCCGCGTATGGTAACCCAAGAACCCCGTCCCGGAGCAACTTTCTACGAGCGCAGGAAGCCGCCCTCGGAGTGGATAACCTGGCCGGTGATCCAGGCCGCCTCGTCGCCCGCAAGAAAGGCGACGAGCCTCGCGGCATCCTCGGGACCTCCCACCCGGCCGCCCGGGAACTTCGCCGCAAGCTCCTTCTCCAGCTTGTCGTTCATCCAGCCCGTCTGCGTCGGGCCGGGGTTGACGGCGTTCACGGTAATGCCCTTGTGCCCGATCTCGGCGGCGAGGGTGCGGGTGAAAGCTTCGATCGCCCCCTTTGTCGCGGCGTAAGCGAGCTCCCCCACTATCGGCCCGAGCGACTGGCCGCTCGTCAAGTTGATTATCCTACCCCCGCTCCCCGCCTCGAACCCACGGGCGAACCCGACGGCGAGCAGCGCCGTGGCCCTCAGATTGACTGCGTAGTGGGCGTCCAGGGTGGTAGCGTCGAGCCTCTCGTACCCGTCGCGGGTCGAGTACGCCGCATTGTTGACCAGGATCGAAGGCGGTCCGAGCCGCTCCGCGACGGCGTCCAGAAGTTCGCCCGGGGACCCGGGCCGCGAGAGATCGGCCTCCATGCCCTCGGCGCGAACGCCCAGACCGCGCAGCTCTTCCGCAAACTTCGAAGGATCGTTGTCCTCGCCGGGGTTCATCTCGGCGTCGTATGCGCCCCAGTAGGTAAAGAAGACGTCCGCGCCCTTCTCGGCCAGCGCCCGGCAGATCGCCGCACCTATCCCCCGGCGACAGCCCGCTCCGGTCACCACGGCTACGCGTCCGTTCAAGCCTCGCTCCATCTGCCCATCGTAACCCGGCGGCCGTACGGAACGGCGCCATGCCGCTCGGCGGCGATGGGTATGTGATCCAGATCAAACAGATGGTGTAAAATGGTCGTTATGACCGTTTTTCGCTATGAGCGGCAGCAGTACGAAGAGGGTGAATTCGTTCGGCGCAGCGACGCGGCCCCCGGCGACGGCCTCGATCCGGTTGTGCGGATCGTGGAGGACCTCGGCACGATCGAGGTGCCGTGCGGCAAGGCCGATTGCCGGGCCAACTGCATCGAGTACATGGTCCAGGCGGCGCGGCGCACCTCCCGCGAGAGCTACGCGTTGGCGGAGTGCAAGATCTCCCCGCTCGTAAACATCATCTAGGCACCCGTCCCACCCCGCCATTCGGCGACCTGCTCCTCCTCGGTGAGCACTCGCCAGAGACGCGTTCGTGCGACGCGCCGATCTACACGCGGACGACTATACGGTCGGCCCCGATCGTGTCGTCGATCATCGGTACCCAACTCTACACGAGTCGACCGTGGGGCACGAAAGGGGAGCGCATCCGGACATCGCCCACCGGCCTTGCTTCTGCTACACGTCGCGGGTTTGTGGCGAGATCTGACGAGCGTAGTAGTCCGAGATGCCGGAGTGGCGAAGGATGCGAGCGGCGGGAGGAGTAATTCCTCCCGCCGAGCGCTCTAAAACTCGTCCTCGATAACCCTGGCGCGGCTCGGCGTGCTGCTCGCGGGGCGTCCTGCGGCGTAGACGCGGTAGAGGAAGCTGCCGCCCAGGGGAGAGAGGAAGAGGCCGGCGAGCATGGCGGGGAGCATGTCGCGGGCGAAGGTCCAGGCGACGAGGAGGGGCGTGCCGGGGGAGAAGTTCGAGCTCTTGATGAGGGTCAGGGGATCGAGGACGCCGCCGGAGGGGAGCAGGCCGAAGCCGTAGGCGCCCATGGTGAGCAGGGTGGAGATGAAGCCTATGAATATGGCGAACCCGAAGCTCAGGGCGAGCGACTTCCCGAGGTCGGTGCCGCTCCCGAGGGGTGCACCCGCCCCCGCGCGCGCCATCGAGCTCCTGCGACGGAGCAGGAAGGCGCCGAAGATCGGGCCGCCGATAATGCCCGCAAGAAGGCCCGAGAGCATGTAGACGCTCGCGAGGGTGGTGAGGTTCCCCTCGGTGCTGTCGCCACCGGCGAAGAGCAGGATCACGGGCGTCGGGAAGAGGGACTTTATGAGGGTGAAGCCGAAGCCGTAGACGGCCCCGAACCCCAGAAGCTTGGCGTACAAATCATTTCTCCTTACTGGCGGCACGCTCCACGAGCGGCCCGAAGAGGGGGCCGAGCACGAGCCCGCCCACGAGGGTATAAGCGAAGGCCGAGAGGGCGACAAAGAAGCTGCCGAGGAAGATCCTGGGGCTCATCAATACCGAGAGCTCGACCGGGTCCCGAAGGGTGAAACCGGAGATCGTCAGCGCCATAACCGTCCAGAAGAGCAGCGCTGCGAAAGCGCCCCCCACGATCCCCTGCACGGCCCCGATCCCCAGCCCCCTCAAGGCGGCCGCACCCCTGGTGGCCTTCCGTCCCGACGCCCTCCTCGACACCCTCCCTCCGGCGACGAGCGTGCCCACCACCCCGCTGGCGGCGGCGCAGAGAAGGGCCACGACGAGGAAACCCGTGAGCTCGTAGGGGTCCGTCATCACGATCGCCGGAACGACGGCCAGAGCAAGGCCCCATACAGCCCCGAGCAGCAGAAGCCGGTTGCGGGCGGCGGGCGTCATCCCGTCTCCCCGACGGTCCGGCGGTGGCTACCACGTCCCTCCGCGCGCACCAGTCGCAATATCGCCGAGCCGACGAGGGGTGAGAGCAGCAGACCGACGGACGCCGCATAAACGAAGACCACGACGGCGGCCAGGGCGCTCTGCAAGAAGATCGTCGGGTTCGAGATCAAGATGGTAAGCCTCCCCGGAGCGGCGGGCGAGAACCCGGTCATGGTCGCCGTCAGGGCGAGCCAGATCGAGAGCGTAGCGACCACCGCGGCGACGATCCCCTGCAGCGCCCCGACACCGGAGACCGAGGCCCAACCCCGTCCTGACGCGCGGCGGGCCCGTCGCCCGGCCACCAGGGCGCCGACCGCCCCGCTCAGCGCGGAGAAGAGCAGGGCCGCGACGAGGAAGGGGCTCAGGGAGAACCCGTCGAAGGCGAGCGTCGCCGGCAGGAGCGCCAGCAGCAGCCCCCACAGGGCCCCGGAGAGCGTTAGCCGGTTGCGCAAAATCGTAGACATCGCAACATAATGTATCCTGCCGGACCGTTCGCGGCAGCGACGCCGTTCACGGGCCGGTCCCGCAGGTCCCCGCTCTGCCTACTCCACGCCCTCGCCCGCGGAGCCCTCGGGCTCGGTCACCCAGACCGTCTTGATGTTCACGAACTCCTTTATACCGAAGTGGGAGAGCTCGCGCCCGTAGCCCGAGTTTTTGACGCCGCCGAAGGGGATCTCCGGCGTCGACTCGGTCATGCGGTTGACGTAGACCATGCCGGCGTCGATCCCGTCGATGAACCGCTCGCGCTCGGTGGTGTCGTTCGTCCAGACGGAGGAGCTCAGGCCGAAGGGGGTGTCGTTGGCGAGGCGCAGGGCCTCGTCCACGTCACGCGCGCGGAAGAGCGAGGCGACGGGGCCGAAGAACTCCTCGTGGCGGGGCGGGGAACCCTCGGGGATGTCGGTCAGTACGGTCGGCGGGTAGAAGTTGCCGGGTCCCTCCTCCGGCTTGCCGCCTGTCAGGACGCGGGCGCCCGCCTCGACGCTCCTCTTCACCTGATCGTCGAGGTCCTCGACAAGCTGGGGGGTGGCGAGGGGGCCCATGTCCGTCTCCTCGGCCATTGGGTCCCCGACCTTGAGGGCCTGCATCTCCTCGACGTAGCGGCGCTGGAACTCGTCCGCTATCTCCTCGTGGACGATGATCCTCTTGGCGTTGATGCACGACTGGCCGTTGTTCAGCGTCCTCGAGGTGACGGCGGTCGAGATCGCCTGGTCCAGGTCGGCGGACGGCATCACGATAAACGGGTCGCTTCCGCCGAGCTCCAGGACCGAAGGCTTGATCTGCTCCCCGGCCTCGTGCCCGACCTGCCGGCCGGCGCCCTCGCTCCCGGTCAGCGTCGTCGCCCTGACGCGCGGGTCGTCTATGATCGCCTGCACTTTCGAGGAGCCTACGAGCAGGGTCTGGAACGCCCCCTCGGGGAAGCCCGCCCGGCGGACGACCTCCTCGATCTTGAGGGCGCACTGGGGGACGTTCGAGGCGTGCTTCAAGAGGCCAACGTTGCCGGCCATGAGCGCCGGCGCCAAGAAGCGAAAGGCCTGCCAGTACGGGAAGTTCCAGGGCATGATCGCGAGGACGGGACCCAGGGGCTGGTAGCGGACGAAGGCCCCTTCGAGCTCCGTGGGCTCGTCGGCGAGGAACTTCTCGGCGTTCTCGGCGTAGTAGCGGCAGCCGCGGGCGCACTTGACCGCCTCGGCCTTGGCCGACGTGAAGGTCTTGCCCATCTCGAGCGTAGCGATCCGGCCGAGCTCCTCCTGCTCCTCCTCCAGTATCTCCGCCGCCCGCATCATCCAGCGCGCCCGATCGGCGAAGCTGGTGTTGCGGTACTCGCGGAAGGTGTCGGCGGCGATCTGAAGCTTCTGGTCGATCTCCTCGTCGGTGAGGGAATCGAAGGTCTGAATTTCTTCCCCCGTCGCCGGGTTGATGGTGGCTATGGCCATGGGCCCTCCTTCTTCTAGGGTGCCTCCGCCCCGAAATATACCCCCTGCGCCCGACACGGACGCCTACCCTTCGAGAACCCCCCTGAGGGAATTCTCCGTCTCCGGCTCCCGCCGCAAGGCCGACCCATCCAGGCTCGCCACCGGCTCGACCCCGCGGACGGCATTCACGCAGTAGAGCGGCCCTCGCGTCTCAAGCGGCAGCGGTCCTTCGGAGACCACGCCCCTCTCCAACAAGACCTCCCGCGCCACCCCTCCCAGCACACTCCCGGAGAGAGGAGGAGTAACCAGTCGATCCCCCACAGCCCCAACGAGGTTGGAGACCGTACCCTCCAGGAGAAGCCCGTCCCGGGAGAAGAGGGCTTCTTCGCAGCCGGCCTCCTCGGCCCGCGCGAGGGCGAGGATGTTCGGGAGATAGTTGAGGGTCTTGTGGGCGGCGAGAGGACCACGTCCGTCGGGTACGGAGACCGCGGCGAGGGGCGGCCGCGGCGCCGGCAGCGGCGAGGCGCTCACGACGACGGTGGGCCGGCCACCGCGTTTTTGAGGGAGGGGCCGCGCCCCCCGCGCCGCGCGTCAGGGTCGCCTTGAGCACCCCATCCTCCAAACCAAGCTTCTCGATGAGGCCCCACAGGGCGGATCCGACCTCGTCGAGCGGGGCCGGGAGGCTTATGGCCGCGGCGTCTCGCCTCAGGCGGGCGAGGTGCCTGTCGATGAAGAGCGGCCTGCCCTCCAGGACCTTCATCGTCGTGAAGACCCCGTCGCCGTAGGCGAAGCCGCGGTCGGTGACGGAGACGAGCGCCCCTTCCGGGGCGAGATAGGAGCCGTTCAGGTAGACGAGGTCCAAGAATTATCGGAGGGGTGGCTCGGCGCCCAGGCATTCGAGGAGGGCGGCGGCTTTGTGGGCGGACTCGCGGTACTCGCGCTCGGGGACCGAGTCGGCGACGATGCCCCCGCCGGCTTGGGCGTAGGCGGCGCCGTCTTTGAGGAGGATGGTGCGGATAGCGATGTTCATGTCTATGGAGGAGCCGTCCAGACCGAGGTAGCCGAAGGAGCCGGTGTAGAAGCCGCGGCGGGTCGGTTCGAGCTCTTCGATGATCTCCATGCACCTGACCTTGGGGCAACCCGTGATCGTGCCGCCCGGGAACATCCCGGCGAGAAGATCGACGGCGTCCCGGTCGGGCGAGAGCTCCCCCACGACCTCGGAGACGATGTGTACGACGTGCGAGTACTCCTCGGTCGTCATGAACTCCTCGACCCGCACCGTCCCGTAGGCCGAGGAGCGCCCGAGGTCGTTGCGCTCGAGGTCCACGATCATGGCGTGCTCGGCCTTCTCCTTGGGGTCCAGGAGCAGCGCCGACCCGGCGCCGGCGGCCCTCGGGTACGTCCCCGCGATGGGCCGCGTCGAGGCCCGCCCCCCGCTCAAGCTCACGAGCCTCTCCGGGGAGCTCGAGACGGCCACGAAGCCCGGGAAGGAGACCACCCCCCCGAAGGGCGAGGGGTTTCTCCTCCTCAGAGCGCCGTAGAGCGCCAGAGGGTCGCCACGGTAGGGCACCTCGAAGCGCTGCGAGATGTTCACCTGGAAGACGTCCCCCGCCCGCACGTACTCCTTCACCCGTTCGACGGCCCGTGCGTACCCTCCACGGCCGAGCGTGGACGAGACGGGGCGAGGGGGGGCGGGCTCGGCCGGTTCGGGGAGCGGACGCGCCCGGCGCAGGGCCTGCAGGACGAATCCCGCGTCCTCGCCGGGCGGGTGGGAGATCCACAACTCCCCTTCGGGCCCCTCGCCGACGACGTAGCGGGGGAGGAAGAAGCGAGCCCTGGGGAGGTCGAGGTCGTCCCGCGCGAGTTCGGGGAGGCGTTCGAGGTGGGGCACCGCGTCGTAGGAGAGGTATCCGAAGAGCGCCGGGCCGAAGGGCGAGCCCGGCGGGGCGGTGAAGCTCCCCACTCCGGGGACGAGGGCTCGGCGAAGCGTGTCGAACGGGGGGCCGTCGTCGGAGGCGACCGTGGCCTCGGGATCGAAGGCCAGCACCCGGGCGTGCCACCCCTCCCCGTCGAGGAGCACGAAGGGGTCCACCCCCGGCTCGAGGCCCAGGGCCCCGACGAGTGCGGCGAGGTCCGCCCTCCCCCTTGGTCCCTCCCCCGAGGAGACCCGGCGGACCTCGCGGCGAGGCAGGCTTGACAAGGGCGTCTCGATCTCCGTACGTCGCACCGCTTATGTATAGCATCCCTAAGGAGGCGATCCGTCGTTGCATCGGGAGATCGGCGAGGCTCCTCAGGTCCCTTCGCTAAAGCCTTCCAGGGTGCGTACCGATAAAATCGTGTTGCATCGTACGAAGTTCGAGGGGCGGGAGGTGAGGAAGATAGCGGGCAGAAGCGCCGACGAGAGACTCGAGGAGGGCTTGCGCCTCATCGCCCTCGTGTTCTACGTGGTCGGCGCGTTCGTGGTGCTGGCGGTCGTAAACACGCCCCTGGCCGCCGACGAGGATTTCAGGGGTATAAATCGGAAGGCGCTGAACGCGATCGCGGCCGTGGCCGTGGTGTCGGCGTTCGCGACGGTCTACGCCCCCTGGCACCGCCTGCCCCGCGACGCGTTCTTCGCGGTGCCCGCGGCCGGGGTGGTCTTGATCTCCGTCTGCACCTTCTTCTCGTGGGGTTGGGACAGCTTCGCTTACGTGCTGTACGTGTTTCCGGCGTCTTTTTTCGGTCTGTACTTCCCGAGCAAGGCGACGACGGGCCTGGCCTTCCTGCTCCTCTGTGGGGCGAGCCCCCTTCTCTACGACTGGAACCTGCAAGAGCTGGTGGAGTACGCGGTGGTCTACGTCCCGGTCTTTGCGACGGTAACCTTCGTCTCGCGCTACGTGGTCCGTGAGGTCGAGCGCAAAGAGGCGGCCCGGCGCGCCTCCGAGGAGGAGCTTGTCGAGGAGAAGGCGCGCGCGATGGAGCTGCGGCGGATGGCCGAGATGGACGGTCTGACCGGCTTGAAGAACCGGCGCAGCCTCGAAGCCCGGCTCGCCGAGGAGACGGAGAGGTCCCGGCGCCTTGGCGGGAGATTCTCCCTACTCTTTATGGATCTGGACGACTTCAAGGCCATCAACGACGAGCACGGACACCTCGTAGGGGACGAGGCCCTCAAGCTCGTGGCCCGCGTTCTGCAGGAGGATTCCCGGAGCGTGGACACCGTCGCCCGCTACGGGGGCGAGGAGTTCGTGGTCTTGTTGCCGGGCACGGACTCGGAGGGGGCGAGAGCCTTCTACACAAGGGGCCGCGAGAAGCTCCTCGTACTCTCCCTGAAGGAGCTCGGCCTCCCCCTTCGCCTGAGCGCGGGCGCCGTGGGCTCGGAGGCCGCCCCGGACGCCGGGGGGCTCATGCAGGCCGCGGACCGGGCCATGTACGAGGCCAAGCGGGGCGGCAAGGACCGGGTCTTCGTCGGGGGGCGCTGAGGACGCTCGGCGCCCGCTACCTCTCCTCCTACTCCTCGGCCTTATCCCTGTCCTGCGCCGCGTTGACGAGGATGCCCAGGGCCTTGCGCACGGTCTCCAGATCCTCGGGCGAGAGGCCCTTGAGGAGGGCCTCCGTGAGGCTGCGCCAGGAGGTGACGAGCTGCTCGATCAGGAGTCGACCATCCTCCGTGGCGTGAACGAGGACGACGCGGCGATCCTGGGGCTCCATCATGCGCTCCACGAGGCCCCGCTCGACGAGGCGGTCGACCAGGACGGTCGCGTTGGAGAAGGAGCCACCCAGCTTGCGGGCCAACTCGCGCATCCGGATTGCGTCCTCCTCCGAGATCAGGAGCAGGGCCTTAAGCTGTGGAGTGGACATGTTCAACTCCAACCACGGGCCCGCATCCAGCATCGCCCGATGGTGGATGAGCTCCTCCTGCAACCTCAAAACCTGTTTCACTTTCTCACTCTGATCCATAGCTCGGATACTACTATCCCCGTTAATTTTTTTCAGCAACCGTATGGTTATAAAAAAGCGTCGTTAGGTCCAATCTGCGCCGCCAACGGATAGAATCTTGCTTTGTGAAGGGTACCGGCGTCGGAGGGAAGGGTGGAGCGCGGGCGACGCCGTGGGAGGCCCGGCGCATCCTGGAGGAGAGGGCGCGCGCCGCGGGCTTCGACCTCGTCGGCGTGACGGGTGCGGAGCCTTTAAAGAGGGGCGGGGAGCGCCTGACGGAGTGGCAGGAGGCGGGAATGGCGGCGGATATGGGCTTTATGCATCGTCCCGCCGGGCTGCTCGCGGACCCGAAGAGGTTGCAGAAGAGCGCCAGGAGCGTGGTCTCGCTCGGGGTCTCCTATTATCCGGGGGACCATCCGGTGAACGACGGCGGCGGCGGACGGGTGGCGAGGTACGCGTGGGGCGAGGATTACCACGTTGTGATCAAGGAGCGGCTCAAGGCCTTACGGGTGGAGCTCGAGGAGGCTCTGGGGTGCAGGATCAAGGCTCGCGCGTTCACGGATGCGGTGCCGCTCCTCGAGCGCTCGGCCGCCCAGCACGCGGGCCTCGGGTTCTTCGGGCGGAACTCCTGCCTCATCAACGGGAGGGTAGGCTCCTACTTCTTTATAGCCGACCTGATCGTGGACCTCGAGCTCGAGCCGGACGTGGAGGGGGTCGGCACGTGCGGGAGGTGTACCCGCTGCATGGAAGGGTGCCCGACCGGCGCCATCAAGGCTCCAGGCGTCGTGGACGCGCGGTTGTGCATCTCGTACCTCACGATCGAGAACAAGGGTCCCATCCCGCGCGAGCTCCGCGAGAAGGTCGGGGACTGGGCGTTCGGCTGCGACGTCTGCCAGGAGGTCTGCCCGTACAACAAGCGCAAGGCGACGGTCAGCTCATGGCCGGAGTTCTCGGGGAGCTCGGGCGCCGGGCCCTACCTCGGGATACCGGAGGTTCTGGAGATACGCGAGGAAGGGGAGTTCGAGACGCGCTTCGCCGGGACCCCCCTCACGCGTCCCGGCCGGGCCGGGCTCCTCAGAAACTGCTGCGTGGCGGCCGGCAACCTCGGGCTCGCCGAGGCGGTGCCGTCCCTCGTCCGGTGTTTAGAGGAAGACGAGTCGCCGCTCGTGCGGGGGCACGCGGCTTGGGCGCTCGGGGAGATCGGGGGGGAAGACGCGAGGGCTGCGCTGGAACGGGCACTCGGGGAGGAGACCGACCCGTTCCCTGCCGAAGAGGTGCGTCTCGCCCTGAGATTCGATACCCCGCCCGTCCGTAAGAGTGGGGTAGAATAAGGAAACCATGGCGGAGCAGATCAACTACTACCGAATCCTCGGC
Source organism: Rubrobacter sp. (assembly GCA_016781775.1). GTDB lineage: Bacteria > Actinomycetota > Rubrobacteria > Rubrobacterales > Rubrobacteraceae > Rubrobacter_F. The sequence goes on from JADDPR010000534.1 coordinate 45,171, forward strand.
GTACCGCGCTCGGCGAGCCAGTCCGAGATAAAAGCCGCCTACAGGAGGCTTGCGAAGGAGCGCCACCCCGACCACTCGGGCGGGAGCGAGACCGAGTTCAGCCGTTTGCAGGAGGCCAACGCCGTCCTCTCCGACCCGAACCGGCGCCGGCGCCACGACGAGGCGCTGGACCTCGCCCACGCCGCCGACCAGCTCGCCGGCCTGAACCTCGACTTCGGATCGCTCGACGATGAGGTCTCCAGGAAGCGCCGCGAGCGCGAGGATCGCGGCGCCTCCGAGGGCGGGCCCGGCCTCGGCGAGCGCCTGCGCAACAGGTTCCGCAAGGAAGAGCCGGAGGAGCCGGCCAGGGGCGCCCGTCGGGGCGGCGAGCAGCCGTCCGGGAGGGGTCGCTACCGGGGCGCTCCGGCGCGGGAGGCGCGCTGGTACGAGCCGCACGACTTCGACCCCGAGCCGATCACCTGGAGGTCCGGGGCCATAAGCTTCTTCGCCGCCCTCATCGCGTTTCTCGCCGTAGGGCAGATCGGGCTTTGGGCGACCGGGGCAAACACGCCGCCGGGTGTCCTGGAACCGGGGGTAACGGCCCTGGGTCCCCTGATGTTCGTCCCCTACACCCTGGTCGGGCTCCTCGCGGCGTACTTCGCCTACAAGGCGGCGGGCTGGGCGGCCCTCGCGCTGGTCTTCGTCGCCGCGCTCGTCGTCGGCGGCTCGGGAGGGCCGGAGAGCCTCCTTCAGTTTGTGACCCTGGGCATAGTGCTGGTAGTCGCCGCGATCTACCTCGGCAACCGCCGCGACGAACGCCGCCGCTAATCCCCGTCACTCGACGCTCTCGCATGGCAGGAGTCGGTTCTTGCTGAG
>JADDPR010000127.1 GCA_016781775.1 Rubrobacter sp.
CTCGGACCCGATAACGGCCGTCTGGGTCGTCCTCGCCTTCGTCGTCATCCAGCAGGTCGAGGGCAACGTTCTCCAGCCGATCGTGATGAGCCAGGCCGTCGACCTGCACCCCGCCCTGGTGGTCTTCGCCATCGTCGTGATGGGCACGCTCTTCGGGCTCGTGGGGATCTTTTTGGCCGTCCCCCTCGCGGCCGCCGTGCAGGTTCTGGTACGGGAGCTGTGGGTGAAGAGGATGGATCGGATGGGGACCGACCCCAACCCGCCCCCGCAGGAACCCGAGAAACGCAACCCTCCCGGCCTCGTCGGCAGGGCCCTGAGGGCCCTAAGACGATCCTCGCGCCAAGATCCGGCTCCCTAGCGGAGTCCTTATGCCTCCCAAGAGGCCGAAAGAGGCTCCGCGTGCGACGGCAAGGCGAGAAGCCGGTAGAGCTCTCCGGCGACACCAGACGGTGCAACTCTGGGAGGGCAACCTGAGGCTCCCGCAAAACTTCTTCCAGCAGTTCGTCGAGCAACTCCAGGGCCAGGTGCAGGGCAACCGGCAGGCCACCGAGACGCTGCAGCAGCAGGGCCAGCGCCAGCAGCAGGCCTTCGAGACACTCGCTTCTGAGTCCGCGAACGCTTACTCCGACTTCCTGAACTCGGCGCTCTCGTTCTACCAGCAGACGCTGCAGCAGGCAACGCAGGTGGCGCAGAGCAACCTGCAGACGGCCGGTCAGATCACTCAGCAGGGCACGCAGGCCGCCAGCCAGGCCGCCGAGTAGAGCTAGAGCAGGTACTCTGCAACCAGGGGTTCGGCCTGCTCCCTCAGGTTTCCGGCCGGACGAGCTCGACGCCCTTTCGTTCCTCCGCCAGGCGGGTTAGTACGGCGTTCATCTCCGCTCCGACGAGCAATGCAAGGCCCGTGACGTAGAGCCAGAGCATCAGGACTATGACCGCCCCGAGCGACCCGTAGATCTGGCCGTAGCGGCCGAAATCGGCCACGTATACGTTTAGTCCCACGCTGGAGATTCCCATGAGGACCGTCGCCACCAACCCGCCCGGGGTGATCCACTTGAAGGACAAGTCGGCGTTCGGGGCCACGTAGTAAAGGACGGACAGGGCGAAGGTGACGGCTACAAAGGCCAGCGCCCAGCGCAGCGCGCCCCAGAAGATCACGAAGACCTCGACCGCTCCAGTCAGCCTGAGCACGTATCGTCCTACCTGGGGGCCAAAGACCACCAGGGCCAAAGCCGCCACGAGCAGCGTAAATCCCAAGATCATCAGAATGGAGAGGCCCCCTAGCTTCCACAACGGCCGGGTCTCTTGCAGATCGTAGGCCCGGTTGGTCGCCTTGATGATGGCATCGGCCGCCGCCCAGCCCGACCAAAACACGGCCAGGACGCCGAAAAAGAGCACGCCGGAGGTCGCACCCCGAAGCGTACGGTCGATGTAGTTCACCAGGAGCCCAACGGCATCCGAGGGCAAAAAGCCCCGCAGGCTTTCGGCCAGGGTCCTGAGAATCGATTCGGGATCGTCCATCGCGAAACCCGCCAGAGCGACCAGGAACATGAGGAAAGGAAAAAGGGAGAGGAGGAAGAAGTAGGCCAGTTGCCCGGCGAGGCCCAGGCAGTCGTCGTCCAGCACCTTGCGCCCCACCCGTTTGAGCGCGCCAAGACCCAAGACGCTCTTCAAATCCGAGAAGAATCCGACCAAGCTCGGCAATCCCCGGTCCGCTGCTCTAGTTCCGTCGGCGGGAACCCCCTCTCTGCTCCCCGGGCGGTCCGCCGCGCTCCCCGGGTAGCTCCCAAGCTACCCGGGGGGTTGGAATCACGCGCACCCGATAGGTGACGCTTCGTGCATGGTCCAAAAGCTCGAAGACGGGATCTTCGGCGTTTATCGCCGACTCTCCGTAGGCGAGTATGGACGGATCGCCTGAGTCGCCCACGATCACCTCCCTGCGGCCGGCCATCTCCCGGCCGGCGTTCCCCAAGACCCACTCTACCTCTTCCCCGGTGATGAGCGGCGCACGCCCCTCTGGTCGACGCTTCCCCCAACGCCCTTGACGCTTTTATATCAAATCTCGGGATGTAGGGAAGTGCCATGGATGACGGGGGCGAGTATTGTTCGCGGCTTTGTCAACTTAAAACCCCGCAGTTTCGTGGCCGCAGACTGGGTAGGAGGACGGGCGGGTGCTCGCGACGGAGAGCGAGACGGTCTTCGCGTCGATGGCGACGTCCTCGAGCTTCAGGCCCGGGGCTTCGGGCAGCAGCATCGTGGTGAGTTTCTTCGACGAGTACACGCCTCGGGTTGTAGCTCATGAAGCCTGCCTCAGCGCTTATGCTGCACGAGAGCGACGGAGAACCACGAAGGTGAGGCAAGCCCAATCTGGGAGTAAGCCGTCCGCGTGGACGCTCCGAGCCAAGTCGGGTAGACGTTCTCAGGTATCACTACCGTACAATTCCCCCGCAATGGTGATGCTGTTGGCGAATTGCCGCACGGGCGCGATCAGCAACCGATTGGAGCCAGCTTAGCGAACGCCGAAAGACGGGTTCGGGCTCTCGGTACTCCGGCGAGCCACGCCAGCAGCCGAACCACGTTCACGGCCACGGCCGTTATGACGTGCTGCAGATGGGTCTTCGCCATCCCGACGTAGCGCGAACGCCTCAAGCCGCAGCTTCGTACGCCCTGGGAGATGGTCCCTTCCACCCCGGCGCGGGCGTGGTAAGCCTCCCAGAACTCGCGAGTCTTCTGCCGCGTTCGGGCCTTGCGCAGCGCCTCGTGCAGGGGTTGCGGGCGCAGGGTGAGCTCCCTCCCGGTGGTCTTCGAGCGCGTGCAGAGCGGGCGGCTCGGGCACTGCGCGCACTCCTTCTTGTCGAAGATCGCGGCCACAACTTCCCTGCCGTGGCGGTTCAGCGCGGGCTTCCACTGCTTGCTCCTCTTGCCCTCCGGGCAGGTGACGCTCTTCGCGTCCCAGTCCACCCGGAACGCGAGGGCGTCGAAGCCCTCCCCGGCCTTCACCTGCCAGCTCCCGTCTCGGGGCATCGGGCCGAACAACTCTACGCCGTGGCGAGCCAGGCGGTCCGCCATCTCCTTGGAGCCCATGTAGCCCGCGTCCACCAAATGCTCCCTCGGCAAGAGGTCCCTCTCTTTAAGGGCCGCATGCACGGAACCGAGCACCTTTAGATCCGGCACCGTAGCGGCCGTGGTCTTGACGTCGGTGATGAGGTTCGGCCCTTCCGGGCCGCAGGTCTCGGTGAGGTGCGCCTTGTAGCCCACCCAGTTGACCTCCCGCTTCCACGAGTAGCGGGCCTCCGGTCGTAGGGTGACTGCAGGGTCTGCGCCGCGGGCGGCATCTCTTTCGGCTCCGGCAGCCTCACCGGACCGCCAGGGTCCTCGGGCAGATGGTATTGCTCGGTCCACAAACGCTTTAGGGTGGAGATCGCGTCCAGCTCGCGCAGCCCCGCGGGGGCGTCGTCCGCCTC
>JADDPR010000290.1 GCA_016781775.1 Rubrobacter sp.
CCTGGAAGGATTCGAACCTCCGACACCTGGTACCGGAAACCAGTGCTCTATCCCCTGAGCTACAGGCCCGTAACGTGGGGAACCACCGGGCAATGTTATCGCAGGGCGGGCCCTCATTCAACGAACTCGGGCTCGGCTGACAGCGTCAGGACGGCTGCTATACTGGCCGGCACTTCGTATGTATGCGGTGATCTCGGACATACACGGGAACCTCGAGGCCCTGGAGGCCGTCCTCGCGGACGTGCCCGACGGGGTCGACGGGGTCTACTGCCTCGGCGACGTGGTCGGCTACGGGGCGAATCCGAACGAGTGCTGCGATCTGGTGCGCTCGCTTCAGAGGCCGGTGATCTCGGGCAACCACGACCTCGCCGTGACGGACCTCTCGACGGACCTCTCCTGGTTCAACCCGGTCGCCGCCGCCGCGGTGGAGTGGACGCGGGAGCGCTTGAGCGAGGAGAATGCTTCGTTCCTGCTCACACGCCCGCGGATGCACCAGGAGAGGAACGCGCTCTTCGTGCACGGCTCCGTCCGCGACCCGGACGAGTACATCATCAACAGCGCCTCGGCCGAGGCCAACCTCGCTCTTTTGCGGTCGGAGTACCCTGGGGTTGCGGTGTGTTTCTTCGGGCACACACACGTGAAGACCGTCGTCCCCTCCCCGCACGGCTCGGGGATAGAGGAGGGGATCATCGATCTCGTCTCGAACGGTCCTTACCTCGTCAACCCGGGCTCGGTGGGCCAGCCCCGCGACGGGGACACCTTCGCCTCCTACACGCTCGCCGAGAACACGCCCGAGGGCGTCAGGGTCGCCTACCGCTTCGTCGAGTACGACATCGAGAAGGCGCAGGCCAAGATCCGGGCCGCCGGCCTCCCCGGCATGCTCGCCGATCGCCTCGCGCAAGGCCGCTAGGGGAAGCTCCGAGGACGTGGAGCCCGCGTTCCAGAAGCTCTTCTCCGTGGAGGAAGCGAACGCGCTGCTGCCGGAGCTGAAGAGCCTCCTCGACGAAGCCCGCGCCTGGCGCGACGCGATGCGCGAGAAGGCGCCCGACCTGCAGCCGATCCTGGAGGCCGGCCCTGGCAACGGCGGCGGGAAGAAGGGCTCGGAGTTCGGCGTCGACGCGTACCGGCTGCATCTCGCCGTCGGGAGGATCACGGAGCTCGGCGTCGTCCTCAAGGACCTCGATTCCGGCCTGCTGGACTTCCCGCACGAGAGGGAGGGACGCGTCGTCTTCCTGTGCTGGCACCCGCCCGAAGAACGGGTCGGGTACTGGCACGAGATCGAGGCCGGCTACGCCGGTCGCCGCCCCCTTTAAGCTTTGAAGATCGTGCTGCAGCGCGTCACCCGCGCCTCCGTCACGGTCGGCGACGAGCTCGTCTCGAAGATAGGTCCGGGGCTCCTCCTGCTCGTCGGGGTGGCGAGGGGGGACGGCGAGGCCGAGGCCGACTGGCTCGCCGAGAAGGTCGCGGGCCTACGCGTCCTTTCGGACGAAGACGGCAAGATGAACCGCAGCGTCCGGGACGTTGGAGGCGAGATCCTCGCCGTCTCCCAGTTCACCCTGCTCGCCGACACGCGCAAGGGCAAGCGCCCGAGCTTCGTCGGGGCCGCGCCGCCCGAAGAGGCTTCTCCCCTCTTCGGGTACTTCTGCGAGAGGCTCCGGGCCACCGGGATAGCTTCCGTCAAGACCGGCTCGTTCGGGGCGATGATGGACGTCGCGCTGGTGAACGACGGACCGGTGACGATCGTGCTCGACAGATAGCCCTTAGCCTTCGGCACGGCCCGGTTCAACGGCCGCCACGACATCCTAAACTGCCGTCTATGGGGACGCCGGAGCTCGTCGACGAGCTCCGGCGACGCTCGAAGGGTCTGCGGCCATCCCGAAACGTTAAGCCTTTCCGGGGATCGTTCGTCGAGAGCGGAGGGTCGGTTTGCTGTAGCGAGCGTTAGGCGAATCGGTCACGGGGGGCGCCGTCATCCAACGTGTAGCCCAGGCGCCGGCCGATGAAGGCGAGCCCCCGGAACACCCACTGCGGCGGCTTCACCGGCACGTCCGGCCGGTGCTCTACCGCGGACATCGACATGTAGATTAGCGAGCGCGGGTCCTTCGTTCCCCGAATCTTTCCTGCCCGGCTCAGGTGGTCCAGCGTCTCCAGGTGCTCCTGGAAGGCGAGCGCGGGGCGATGCACGTTGAGGAACCGAACCGGCGTCTCACTCGCGTTCCGGAAGCCGTGTACCGCTCCTTGCGCGACCGTGAGGGACTCTCCCGCCGACACCGTGCGCCACCGACCTTCGCGGAACACCTCCAGCGTTCCCTCGAGGACCCGATAAGTCTCTTCCTGCTCGGGGTGGTAGTGGATCAAGGTCTCGCTGCCCGGATCCGCCGTTACGTCCATCTCGACGTAGGCGCCGTCGGTGGCCTCTGAGGGGGTGGTGACGGTTGCTTTCAGTCCGAAGACCGGGCCAAGGTCCAGGACCTTCCCTTGCGATTTGCTCATCACGACGTTTGCTCCTTTCCGTACCCCCAACCGGGCCTATTTCCAGCGGGCTTGTGCCGAACTGGTCTCCCCTTCGTCTCACCGATCCTCTCATGGTCCTTCAAGCCAGCACAGCAGCATCTGGTTCACGATCTCCTCGGCCTCTTCCCTCGGGACGTCGTGCCGTCGAAACGACTTGAAGACGGGAAAGTCGAGGAGCGCGCCCACCGAACGCACCGTAGACTCCTCCGGCTCAACGGGGCGAAGGGCCTCGCGCGCGAGCCCTTCGCGCGTGTCCCTCATCCCCGCCTCCCACTCCTGGACCGCGGGAAGCTGGCGCTCCTTGGCGCCGACCTCCATGTAGGGCTCCCCTCGCTCGTAGAAGTCGAAGATCTCGGAGATGAGGCGCCGGAGCCTCTCCTCGAGTGCCCGGGCGTCGCCGAAGATCCTCGGAGCGTCTTCGGGCGAAGGGGGAGCCGTTATGGCCATGATCAAGGCCCCGCAAGCCGGCACCAACTCGTCCAGGGAAGGGAAGTGCTTGTAGACCGTGGCCACCGAGACGTCGGCGCGTTCGGCGATGTCTTTCCAGGAGGTATCGAAGATGCCCTTCTGTGAGTGAAGGGCGAGGGTTGCCTCCACGATGCGCCGTCGGGTCTCCTCAACGGCGGCCCTGCGCTTGTCCATGCTGTACTTCCGCGGGGTCACTTGCCTCCGTCTCTATATAATTAGCTATATAATATATCTAATTGTTTGCGGACGGATCGGCCTCTGTCAAGAGGTGACGGCGCGTTCGCCGGTTCTCTGGATAACGGCCGAGCACCCTTCGGAATGCCGATCCTTGTTGCGAGCGGCCTTCCGAAGGGATCCGTGCCCGGCTCGACCTTCGGTTCGTCCTGTTCTCACAGGCTCGAACGCGCCGGTGTCGCGGTCTCCGAAACGGCTCGTAGTC
>JADDPR010000204.1 GCA_016781775.1 Rubrobacter sp.
AGTGCGCGACGGGGTCCTTCAGGACCCCGTCCCTGGACTTTAGCGGTTTGTGCACTTTCTCGATTAAACTGTTCAAGAGAACTATGGCAACGCTTGAGAAAGACAGAAGCAACGACGGGGACCAGACTAAATTCTGGCAGGTTCCCGAACTTGGGAACCTGGAAGTTCTGCATGCAACCTACCGCCGGCACGCCTTCGAGCGGCACGCCCACGAGGGCTATGCCACGGGCATCATAGACTGCGGCGCCGGCTCTTTCTGGTACCGGGGCGCCACCCGGGCTGTGCCCGCCGGCAGTCTGACCGCCCTCGACGCCGGGGAGGCCCACATAGGACAGGTCATCTCTGGAAAGGGGTGGAGCTACCGTATTCTCTACCCCAGCAAGGCGCTGCTAGAGAACATAGCCGAGGAGGCCTTCGGGTGGCGGGGCGAAATGCACTTCCCCGAGCCGGTATTCCACGATGCACCTTTGGCTGCCTCGATGGATAATCTGCACCGGTCGTTGGACGAGCTGGCCTCCACGCTCGAGCGTGAGTCCCTTTTGCTCTCGACCTACGTTAGCCTCCTCGCGCGACACGCGGAGCAGCGTCGTACTCCAGAGTGTCGTCCAGCGAGTGGGGAGCCCCGTGCGGTGTCGCGGGCGCGAGAGTACCTGGATGAGTGCTTCGCCGAGGATGTTTCGCTCCGGAAGCTCGCGGAGGTCGTCGGCCTGAGCCGCTACCACCTGATCCGCACCTTTCGGGAGAACGTCGGGTTGCCGCCCCACGCCTACCTCACGCAAGTTCGTCTGAGACGGGCCAGGAAGCAATTGGCCGTGGGCGAGCCGATCGCGACGGTGGCCCAAGGCGTGGGATTCGTGGACCAGAGCCACCTGACTCGCCGCTTCAAGGGGGCTTTTGGAATAACGCCCGGCCAGTTCCTTCGACGGTTCGCCGCCCCCGCATCCTGAACGTCTAGCAGCTCCCCGACATCCCCAACCGTTTTCCTACCGCAACATCGTAAAGACCCGTGCCTCGTTCCCGCATAGCATCCCGGAGCAAGGTAAGCGTTGGGAGGGGCAGGTGCGGAAGTGGAGCCGAAGGAGAGCGAGACGAAGCATGGGGAGAGGCGAAGGTTTTCGGGTAGCACCGGACTTCTCGCGGCTCTGGCGCTTGGGACCACCCTGCTCTTCTGGGCTTCGTCCTTCCCCCTGATCCGGGTAGCGCTCGACGCCTACTCCCCGGGACAGATAGCCCTCATGAGGTTCGCCATCGCCTCGATCTTGCTGGCCGTCTTCGTTCTGCCGAGGCGCATGGGCCTACCGAAGCGAGCGGACTTGCCGGGACTCCTGGTCGCGGGACTTCTCGGCATCTTCGCCTACCCCGTTGCCCTCGGGTACGGCCAACAGAGCGTCTGCTCTGGCCCGGCGGCGGTGCTCGTGGAGAGCGCGCCGATCTTCACCGCCCTGTTCGCGGCACTATTTCTCCGGAAGAGACTGAGGCTGAGGGAGTGGGTCGGCATTCTCGTCGCGTTCTTTGGGGTCGCCGTCATCGCGGTGGGTGAGTCCGACGGCGACTTTGGCATCGCACCCGGCGCGCCGTTGCTCCTGGTGGCCGCAGTCACGACGAGCGCCTACTTCGTCGCACAGAAACCTTACCTGGCCCGCTATGGAGCCCTGGCGGTGGCTTTCTATACCTTGCTGGCGGGCACGGCGGGATTGCTCGTATTCGCACCCGGTGTACTGGAGACAGTTCGGCAAGCCTCCCTCGAAGAGACGCTCTCGGTGCTCTACCTGGGCGTCTTTCCTTCGGCTGTCGCCTACACGACCTGGGCGTACGCCCTCTCGAAGCTCTCGGCGTCCAAAGCGGCGAGCTACCTTTACCTGATACCGCCGCTCACCTTCGTCATAGCCTGGGCCTTCTTCGGCGAGACGCCCACCGCTCTGTCGGTGGCCGGGGCAGCGGTCACGCTCGCCGGAGTTGCGGCGGTACAGACATTTTCGAGGTCCAATAGAAGGGAGTTGAAGACCGGGTGAACAACGAAGGCGCGAGTTTCATGGTCAGCTCGGAGATCTTCGAGCTTTTCCCCGGGCTGAGGCTGCCGGTCGCCGTGGTGGACGGCATAGAGGCCGACGCCGAGCATCCCGAAGTACAGGAGCTTTGGCAACGAGCCTGGGCCGAGGCATCGCGCGAGGCTTCCTCGTACGGAAATGCCCAGTCCCACCCCCGCGTCGCGGCCTGGCGCGAGGCCATCGGCGTCTCGGGCCGCAAGTTCCCCAGCTCGGTAGAATCCCTCCTCAGACGCGCCCTGAAAGGGGACGAGCCCTTCTCCATAAACCCGCTAGTGGACTTCTACAACGCGGTGTCGCTTCGGCACTTGGTGCCGGCGGGCGGGTTCGACCTCGGGGCGCTCGAAGGACCGTTGGAGCTCAGGCTCACGCGCGACGGCGACACCTTCCATCCGCTGGACGGTTCCTCGCCGGAACGCGTGGAGGCGGGCGAGGTGGCCTACGCCTCCGGCGACGAGATCCTTACCCGCCACTTCGTCTGGAAGCAGTCCCGCAGGGGTCTCCTGAACGAGTCCACCGCTCGGCCTTCTTCGTCTGCGAGATTCTGGGCACCGTAGATGGCGGGGTGGCCGAGCGAGTCCTCGATGAGTTCCGGAGCGGGTTGATGGAGCACTTCGGCGTCGAACCGCAAACTTTCCTCTTACAGAGGGATCGTGCGGCCGTCTCCTGGTGAGTAGCCTCGGCCAAGAGACAGCCCGTTTAGCCCGTGAGACGGCAAACCTTTGCTTCGGATACACCAGGCAACTACAGGGGGAACCATGTCGTGCAGGCATACCGCCGTCCCGGCCACTCAAGCAGCGCCGCACCTGCTGGTGGAACTCTGGCGTTTGCTCCGGTCCCATCGCCCCGCTTTTCGTCAGGAGCGCATCTTCCGCCGAATACGGGCTCTCATCTTGGGGCATCCCTTTTGTTTCGCCCGTCGTACAATAACCCAAGCTTTCGTCGCCCTCGGCCTTACCGACCACGATTGGACTGCCTACTACCGCCTGTTCAACGAGCCCCGTATCGACTACGAGGAACCGACCAGCTGCTTTTTCAGAGAGACACTTACGCACACGCCTGAAGACGAACCGTTTGTGGAGGTCGTTGACGGCGTCCAGGTTGCGCGACATTCCCAGAAGATGGCCGGCATATAGTGACTGAAGAACCTGCGCACCCCGCCGTTTATGCTGGGTCCCCACCGCTTCTTGCACCTGGCCGCGCTGCTGCCCCAGAGTGAGGAGGGTTACAGTCGGGCTCTGCCTTTGCGATAGGAACCTGCTCTTCCACACAAGGCGATCTTACTCGAGGGGATAGAGTCCCGAAAGGAGTGGGAGG
>JADDPR010000510.1 GCA_016781775.1 Rubrobacter sp.
TTACGACTGCGTTCGGCGAGAGCGGGGCGCGAGAGTGCGGAAGTAGCTCAGTTGGTAGAGCATCACCTTGCCATGGTGAGGGTCGCGGGTTCGAATCCCGTCTTCCGCTCTTGCCCCGGAGATCCTAGGGGCTTTGGCGGCATGGCCGAGTGGTGAGGCGCCGGACTGCAAATCCGTTAACCCCGGTTCGATTCCGGGTGCCGCCTCTCGGCGGGGACCACCTTCGGTCTCCGGCACAACGGGCGATTAGCTCAGGGGGAGAGCGCTTCCTTGACGCGGAAGAGGTCAATGGTTCGAATCCATTATCGCCCACTCCTGGAGACCGGCTCGCGGTACTAGCGAGCCGTCTTCCACCCTTCGAGGTTCCCTTCACACCGCAGTTCCAAAGAGCGTGCGAACTCGCGGTCGTTCGGTACTAGAATCCTCTGCGTAGAAACACGAAATCTGGAGACATCTCATGACGCATTCCATCGGTAAGCCCTCGGGGGATCATAGATGGCCGCTGTAAAGCTACCGGACGGCAGGGAGCTTACGGTCGAGCCCGGGGAGAAGGCGCGCGAAGTGGCCGAGAGGATCGGAAAACGGCTCGCCCGGGACGCCGTGGTCGCCAAGCTCGACGGCCGGGTCGTGGACCTCGACGCTCCGGTGGACGGAGGCGGCCTCTTCGAGGTGGTCACCAGAGACTCGGACGAGGGGCTGGAGGTCTTGCGGCACTCGACGGCGCACGCAATGGCCCAGGCCATCATGGAGCTGTATCCGGAGAGCAAGCTGACCATAGGCCCGCCCATCGAGAACGGCTTCTTCTACGACATCGAGGTGGACGGCAAGATCTCGGATGACGACTTGCCCGCGATCGAGGAGAAGATGCGCGAGGTCGTCGCGAGGGACCTGCCGATCGTGCGCGAGGCGGTTTCGAAGGCCGAGGCCGAGGAGCTCTACAAAGACAATCCCTACAAGATGGAGATCGTCGAGGCGCTGGAGGACGGCGACATCACGATCTACCGCCAGGGCGAGTTCTTCGACCTCTGCCGGGGCCCGCACGTCCCGAGCACCGGGGCTCTGGGGGCGTTCAAGCTGCAGAACATAGCCGGGGCTTACTGGCGCGGCGACGAGAAGAACCCGATGCTTACGCGCATCTACGGTACCGCCTGGGGCTCGGAGAAGGAGCTCAAGGCGTACCTCCGGCGGCTCGAGGAGGCGAGGGCCCGAGATCACCGCAAGGTTGGCAAGGACCTCAAGCTCTTTACCTTCTCGCCGGACGTCGGCGCGGGGATACCGCTCTTCCTGCCAAAGGGCGAGATGCTCCGCCACCTCATGGAGGGCTACGTGCGCGAGGTCCAGACCCGCCACGGTTACGACCACGTGTGGACGGGCAATATCGCAAACGAGACGCTCTACACCAAGAGCGGCCACCTCGAACACTACCGGGAGGACATGTTCCCTCCGATGGTCGACGGGGAGACCCGCATACGGCTCAAGCCGATGAACTGCCCGAGCCATATGACCCTCTTCAACACCGAGGCGCACTCGTACCGCGAGCTCCCCATCCGCTACGCCGAGTTCTCCACGCTGTATCGCTACGAGAAAAGCGGGCAACTCACCGGTCTCACGCGGGTGCGGGCGCTCACACAGGACGATGCGCATGTGTTTTGCACCGAAGATCAGGTCCAGGAAGAGTTCGCGCGCGCCCTCGAAATTATCCGCGAGGTCCTCGATACCTACGGGTTCGAGGACTACAAGGTTCGGCTCTCCCTGCGCGACCGCGGCTCGGACAAGTACGTCGCCGACGACGAGAAGTGGACCCGGGCCGAGGAGGCCCTGCGCCAGGCGCTGGACGCGGCCGGGATCGCCTACGAGCCCGTCGAGGGCGAGGCGGCGTTCTATGGGCCCAAGGCGGACTTTATGGCGAAGGACGTCCTCGGCCGCGAGTGGCAGCTCTCGACGATCCAGGTCGACTTCATCCAGCCCGCGCGCCTCGGCTGCGAGTACATCGGCGAGGACGGCGAGGCGCACACGCCGGTCCTCCTCCATCGGGCCGTCACCGGCACGACGGAGCGTTTTATGGCAGTGCTTATAGAGCAGTACGGTGGTGCTTTTCCGCTATGGCTCTCGCCGGTGCAGGCCGTCGTCATTCCGGTCGCCGACCGTCACCTGCCCTACGCCCGCGAGGTCCAGTCGAAGCTCGCCGGCGATGGGTTGAGGGTGGAGGTCGACGATTCGCAGAACAGTATGCAGAAGAAGATCCGGGAGAACGCCCGCCAGAAGGTGCCGTACCTCCTTATCGTCGGAGACAACGAGGCGGGGGAGGGTTCGGTCAACGTCCGCAAGAGGGGTGAGAAGAACCAGGAGGCTGTGGAGGTCGAAGCTTTCATGCGGCAAGCGCAGGAAGAGATCTCGGCACGTGGCCCCCGTGGACGGGATTAGCGCGGGCGCGGTATAATAGTTACAGGTCGGGGACTGGGTACAATTGGTATTGTTCAAGCGTTGGACGTATCATAACCCGTCCTCCGAAAGCTAGATTTGGAAGGAGTGGTGTACAGTAGCCGCTGAAGAAGAAGTAAGGATTAATGGCCAGATCAGGGCTCGTTCCGTTCGTCTGATCTCCGAGAAGGGTGAGCAGCTCGGGATCCGGCACATAAGGGAAGCCCAGGAGATCGCCGAGAAGAAGGACCTGGACCTCGTCGAGGTTGCCGCGAACTCGGACCCGCCCGTGGTCAAGATCATGGACTACGGCAAGGACAAGTATCGCAAGGAGCAGGCCCGCAAGGCCGCTCGCAAGAAGCAGGTCAACATCAACGTCCGGGAGATCAAGCTCCGGCCGAAGATCGGCGACCACGACTTCAACACCAAGCGCGGGCACGTGGAGCGTTTCCTGCGCGGTGGCGATAAGGTGAAGGTCACGATCATGTTCCGCGGCCGTGAGGTTCAGCACCCGGACCTCGGCGAGAAGCTGTTGCGCAGGCTCGCGAGCGACCTCGACGAGCTCGGGCGTATCGAGAGCCAGCCGAACCTGGATGGGCGCAACATGGTTATGGTGATGTCGCCCAAGAAGGAGGCCCCTCCCAAGGCCGACGTCGGCAGCGGCGAGCGCCAGGAGACCCAGGAGACGAGCGCCGCCCGGAGCTAGCGCCACAGTCTGATACAATCTTTCGCGGTTCGGAGGCGAACTGGCTACTCCCGTGCCGCGAGCCTCCTTTCGTAGTGCAAACAAGAGAAACGCGGAGGGCAGATCGTGCCGAAGATGAAGACCCACAAGGGCGCCGCCGGGCGCTTCGAGGTCACGAAGAAGGGTAAGCTCAAGCGTCGCAGGAGTGGCCACAACCACATCCTGGAGAAGAAGAGCTCCAAGCGTAAGCGGCGCCTCAACACCGAGACGACCGTGGACGTGCACAACGAGAAGCGCATGAAGCGCCTCCTGGGGGTGATGTAGTTGGCACGCACCGCGCGTAGCGTCCACGCCCGCAAGAAGCGCCGGAAGGTCCTCGAGCAGGCCAAAGGCTTCCGGGGGACGAAGAACAGCTCGTACAAGCGGGCCAAGGAGCAGGTCTGGAAGGGTGGGGTCTACGCCTACGCCGGCCGCAAGCAGCGCAAGCGCGACTTTCGGGCGCTGTGGATCCAGCGGATCAACGCGGGCGTCAGGGAGCACGGGCTCTCGTACTCGCAGTTCGTGCACGGTTTGAAGCTGGCCGAGGTCGACCTCGACCGCAAGATCCTCGCGGATCTCGCCGCCACCGAGCCTTCCGCCTTCGCCGCCGTGGTCGAGAAAGCCAAGGGAGCCCTCGCTTAAAACCTAGCGTCTGAGGAGGAGCGTCACCCGGTGCTACCCCGCCTCTCGGCTCCTCGTCTCATAGTCCTCGGGTTCGCCGGGTTCATCCTCCTCGGTACCATTCTTTTAAAGCTCCCAGCATCGAGCCAGGGTCTCTCCTGGCTCGACGCTTTCTTTATCTCGGTGAGCGCGGTGTGCGTCACCGGTCTCTCTCCGGTCGACACCGCCGCGACCTTTACCCCTCTGGGGCAGGCCTTCCTGGCGGGGTTGGTGCAGGTGGGGGGACTGGGGATCATGACGGCGACTACGGTTGGCGCGATCATTATCGGGCGCCGCTTGGGCTTCAAGGACCTCCTGACGGTCCGGGCGGAGTTGGGGAGCGTGGACGCGCCCCGCAACGTCCTCCGTCTTCTGGTTCAGATAGCCTCGATCACCGCGGCCGTCGAACTGGTCGGGGTCGTGGTCTTCACGATCCGCTTCGCCCTCGAGGACGACATCGGCCCGTTCGCGGCCCTGGGCTACGGTACCTTCCACGCCATAACCGCGTTCTGCAACGCGGGGTTCACCAACCTGGAGAACGGTCTCTATCCTTACGCGGGGGACTGGGTGCTGAACCTGACGCTGGTGTACCTCATCGTGGCCGGAGGGCTGGGCTTTCCGGTCCTGGTTAACCTGTACTACTATCGACGGCTCCGGCGCCTTACCCTGAACTCGAAGCTCGTGCTGGTGGCGACGGCCATCCTACTGGTGGCCGGAGTATTGAGCTTCGCGATACTTGAGTGGACCAATCCGCAGACGCTCGGGGGTGAGGGGATGAACACGCGCCTGGCCGAGGCCCTCTTCCAGGGAGTGACCCCTCGCACGGCCGGGTTCCAGACATTGGATTACGCGGACATGCGCGATTCGACGCTTTCGGTGCAGATCGGGCTTATGTTCTTCGGCACCGCGCCCATCTCGACGGGTGGGGGGATAAAGGTCACGACCCTGGCCCTCATGTTCCTGCTCGTCCTCGCCCAGCTACGGGGACAGGAGGAGGTTACGGCGTTCGGCAAGCGTATCCCAGGGGCCCTCATCGGACAGGCCCTCGCCCTGCTCTCCATAGTGGCGGTGATCCTACCCGCTGCGGCGGTGGCGCTGATGTTCTTCGAGGACCTGGCGGCGATGCCGGCCCTTTTCGAGGTCGTCTCGGCTTTTGGGACGGTTGGGCTTTCGCTAAACGTAACGCCCGAGCTCGGCGCTTTTGGTAAAGTGTTGATTGCGTTGGTGATGTTTCTAGGTCGGGTGGGGCCGCTAACGTTACTCCTGGCGCTCCGTGAACGAGCCCGGCCCCGGCCATACAGCTACCCCGAGGAGGACGTCGCGCTAGGATGAGCCGTCAGTTTGCGGTCATCGGCTTGGGACGGCTCGGGGTCTCGCTGGCTAGTACCCTCGCTTCTCTGGGGCACGACGTGCTGGGCGTGGATTCCAACAAGGATCTGATCCAGGACCTCTCCGACGAGCTCCACGACGTCCACCTCGTCGCCGCCGACGCCACCGAGACCCCCGTGCTGCAAGACTTGGGGCTCGAACACTTCGACGGCGCGGCGGTGGTGATCGGGGGGGACATGCAGGCCAGCATACTCGTCACGCTCATCTTGAAGGAGCTGGGCGTCCCGTTGGTGATAGCACGCGCTCACAGCACGCACCACGCGCGGGTGCTGGAGAAGATCGGCGCCGACCAGATCGTGCAGCCCGAACGCGACATGGGGGCGCAGCTGGCGCGGTCCGTGGCCTCACCGAGCATCCGGGACTACGTGGACCTCGGGGGAGACGAGGCCCTGCTCGAGGTGGAAGCCCCCAGAAGATGGGTCGGCAAGAGCCTGGCCGATCTGCACCTCTACCGCAAGAGCGGCGTCACCGTGATAGCGCTGAAATCAAAGGACCGCGAGGGTACCCTTCCCCGTGGCGACACCGTTCTCCGCGAGGGCGACGTGGTGATCATCGGGGGTCCCAACAAGAAGCTCGACGAGCTCGACCTGTCCTGAAGGTGACCTCCGCCGCGGAGCTCAAACGGCTCGCGAAGCTCAAGCAGAAAAAGCACCGCGAGGTCGAGCGCCTCTTTCTTGCCGAGGGCCGTAACCTCGTCCACGAGTCGCCGAAGCCGCCGCTGGAGATCTACGAGGACCCCGCGGCCGTCGGAAAGCTCTCGACCCTCGCCACCCCGACCGGCCCCATCGCCCTTTTCCCGTTTCTCGACGTGTCAAGCGGCGAGTTGCTCGGGAGCCGGGACCTGATCGTCCTCCTCGACGGCGTCCAGGATCCGGGGAACGTCGGCACCGTGATCCGGGCCGCACACGCCTTCGGAGCGGGCGTCGCACTCTCTCGCGGGACCGCGGACCTGTACAACCCCAAGACCGTCCGGGCCACGATGGGCTCCCTCTTCCACGCGCCGGTCGCCCGCGAGCTCGACGCGACGGCTTTCCTGAAGGAGGCTCACGCCGCTGGCTTCGTCTCGGCGGCGGCGATGCCCGAGGGGGGAGGCGTACCCGCCGAGGTCCCCGGTGGGAAGCTCATCCTGGCCGTAGGTTCGGAGGGGTCGGGTCTGCCCGGGGAGGTGGTCGGGGCGTGCTCTATGAGCGTTACGATCCCGGTCCTCGCGCCCTCGCTGAACGCGGCGGTAGCCGCTTCCATTCTGCTCTACGAGGCCCACAACCGTATGCTAGGATAGCCGATAGATGTCAGTAGTTGAGCGCATAGAAAAGTTGAAGTCGGAGGCCCTCTCCGCCCTCGAGGAGGCGGGCACCACCAAGGATCTCGAATCCGTGCGCGTACGGTATCTGGGCCGTTCGGCCGACCTCACCGAGATAAAGAAGAGTATCCGTGACCTGCCTGCCGATGACCGCAAGGCCGTGGGTGGGGCATCGAATAGGGCGACGAAGGCGATCGAAGCCGCCCTGACGGAGCGCCTCGCGGAGGTCGCGATCGCCGAGCGGGAGGAGAAGCTACGGGCCGAGGCCGTGGACGTCACGCTCCCGGGCGTGCCGTACCCCAAGGGCAGCCTGCACCCGTCGCTGCGGATTATCGACGAGGTCGTCGACTTCTTCGTGGGCCTGGGCTACAGGGTTGCCGAGGGTCCCGAGGTCGAGACGGATTACTACAACTTTACTGCGCTGAACATCCCACCCGGACACCCGGCGCGCGGGATGCAGGACACGTTCTTTCTGGACGACGGGCTCGTCCTCAGGACGCATACCTCGCCGGTGCAGATAAGGACCATGCTCGGGGAGGAGCCGCCGGTCTACGTGGTCTGCCCGGGACGAACCTACCGGCGCGACTCCGATCCGACGCACACCCCGATGTTCAACCAGATCGAGGGGCTCGCGGTCGACAGGGGGCTCACGCTCGGGCACCTCAAGGGGACGCTTGCGGCGATGGCCCGGTACGTCTTCGGGGAGGACGTCCGGCTGCGTCTTCGGCCGAGCTACTTTCAATTCACGGAGCCGAGCGTCGAGATGGACGTCAGTTGCTTCGTCTGCGGCGGGAGCGACCCGAATTGCAAGGTGTGCAAAGGTGCGGGGTGGATCGAGATGGGCGGCGCCGGGATGGTGGACCCTGCCGTCCTCTCCGAGGTCGGATACGACCACGAGGAGTACACCGGATTCGCCTTCGGCTTCGGACCCGACCGCATGGCGATGGTCAGGTACGGCATCCCGGACCTCAGGCTCTTCTTCGAGGGCGACCTCCGCTTTCTTCAGCAGTTTTAGAGTTCTAGTCCGTAGAGGGAGATCACTTTGCGCGTCCCGCTTTCCTGGCTTCGCGAGTACGTAGACTTCGACCTTTCCGCCGACGAGCTTGCCGACCTCTTCTCGCTGCGCAGCCAGGAGGTCGATGGGATCGAACGCTTCGGCGTCCTCGAAGGCGAGGTCGTCGTCGGCGAGGTGGTCGAGTTCGGGCCGCACCCGAACGCCGACCGCCTGAACGTCGCGAAGGTCGACCTCGGGGGGCAGGTCGTCCAGATCGTGGCCGGCGCCCCGAACCCGTACCCCGGCGCCCGCATCCCCGTCGTACGGCCAGGGAGCGTCCTCGCCGGCGGGCGTAAGCTCAAGAAGGCCAAGCTCCGCGGCATGGAGTCCAACGGGATGATGATGAGCGAGCGGGAGCTCGGCATCTCGGCCGAGCACTCGGGGATCCTCCTCCTCGACGACTCCTACGAGGTAGGACGGCCCCTCTCGGACTACTTCCCCGTCGGGGAGACCGTGCTGGAGCTCGACATCAACCCGAACCGGCCGGATCTGTGGGGCATGATCGGGGTGGCCCGTGAGCTAGCCGCTATCCTGGCAACGCAGTTCAGGGTGCCCGAGCCGAGCTTCGAGCCCGCTGGCGAGCCGACTGGTGTCTACGCCCTGCGCGTCGAAGCCCCCAATCTCTGCCCTCGCTACGACCTCCGGCGCGTCTCCGGCGGCCGTCCGGGCGCGAAGGCGCCGCTCGAGATGCGCCGTCGCATCCACGCGGCCGGTATGCGCCCCGTCAACGCCATCGTAGACGCCACAAACTACGTCATGCTGGAGACCGGACAACCCATCCACGCCTTCGATGCCGAAAAGGTTCGCGGCGGCATCGTCGTTCGCCGCGCCCATCCCGGCGAGAAGATGACCATGCTCGATGGCCACACGCGTTCCCTAGACGAGGAGATGCTCGTGATCGCCGATGAGGAGCGCGGACTCGTCGTCGCCGGCGTGATGGGCGCGGAGACCGCCGAGGTCGGCGATGAGACGACCGACGTACTCGTCGAGGTCGCGACCTTTGTGGGCCGCAACATCATGGAGACCTCGCAGCGCCTCGCCCTCCGCACCGACGCCTCCGGACGCTTCGAGCGCGGCCTCGACCCCAACATGGTCGACTTCGCGATGAACCGGGTGACGGACCTTATCGCGGAGGCCACCGGTGGACAGCCCGCGCCCGACACCCTGAGCCACTACCCCGAGCCCGTAGGGCCGTGGCAGGTGCCGTTGCGCCTCTCTCGCGCAGAACGGTTGCTCGGGATGCCGGTGGGGGAGGCGGACGCCTCAGAACGTCTCCGGGGCCTCGGCTGCGGAGTGGAGCCCGGGGACGGCAAGCTCTCCGTCACCGTCCCGACCTTCCGGCGTGATTTGACGCGTGAGGCCGACCTGATCGAGGAGGTCGGCCGCCTCATAGGCCTGGAGAACGTCCCGGAGAGCCTACCCCGAGCCCCGCAGGCCGGCGGCCTGACCCCGGAGCAACGCAAACTCCGCACCCTGCGTCGTCTCCTCGCCGACCTCGGCCTCCACGAGGCCGTCACCTACCCCTTCGGCCCCGACCGCTGGACGCGGGCCCTCGGACTGGGCGAGGACGGGGGGGTGCCTCTCGCGCTGCGAAACCCCCTAAGCGCCGAGGCGAGCAACCTGCGCCGCTCGTTGATGCCGGGCCTCCTCGACGCTGCCGCGCGCAACCGCTCCTTCGGCGCCCGCGGCGGTGCCCTCTTCGAGGTTGGTCACGTCTTCGAGCCCAGGCATCAGCCCGAGGGGATGCGCGAGTATGCCCTTCGCTACCGCATGCGCGGCGAGGTCGGTCTCGACGCCGAGGTGCTCCCGGAGCTCCTGATGGGCGTCGGCGAGACCAATAAGGTCGCCGGCCTTCTGGCGGGGACCGTACGCGCCGCGGGGTGGAACGTTCCACCGAAGCCGGCGGGCTTCTTCGAGGCGAAGGGCATCGTGGAGCGGCTCGTCCCCGGCGCTACGTTCGAGCCCCGGAGAGAGCCGTTCCTCCACCCGGGGCGCGCCGCCGCGGTGCTCGTGGACGGTGAGGAGGCCGGCTGGGTAGGGGAGGTTCACCCGGAGACCGCCGACGGCTTTGGGCTGGACGGCTGGCCCGTCGCCGCCTTCGAGTTGGACCTTGCGTTCGCCGACCCGGACCCCGAGCCACGCTTCCGGCCCTTCGTTAACGTGCCTTCCGTCTCGATGGACCTGGCCGTCGTCGTCGACGGGGACGTACGGGTCGGGGAGATGCTCGTTGAGATCTCCTCCCTCGGGAGCCCGATCCTCGCCGAGACGCGCGTCTTCGACGTCTACGAGGGCTCTCAGGTTCCTGAGGGCAAGAAGAGCGTCGCCCTGAACTTCACCTTCCAGGCCGAGGAGACGCTCACCGACGAGGCGGTCAAGGGAGAGCTCGACCGCATCTCCGCCCGTCTGCGCGACGCCTTCGGTGCCGAGGTTCGCAGGGGTTAGGAGCGGTCGCTTTTGTGCCAGTCGTCGGCGAGGACGCTCATCAAGATCGCGTCGTAAAACGCGTCCTCGCGGCGGATGGCCTCTTTGAGGCGTCCCTCGTGCGCGAACCCGATCTTCTCGTAGGTTGAGATCGCCGGCTCGTTGAAGGCGAAGACACTCAGCCCTACACGGTGCAGCCTCAACTCCTCGAACGCATACCTCAGAAGTAGCCTTATGGCCTCGGTTCCGACCCCCTGATCCCGGTCCTCGGCAGAGCCCACGATGATCGAGAGGTCCGCCGAGGCGTTCGCCTCGCTGACGTTCATCAATCCGATGACGCCCACGGGCTCCTCTTTGCCCTCGCGGTGGATGGCAAAAGAATCGTCGACGCTGGACAACTCCCGATCCCTGAAGAGCCGCTCGACCGCCGCCTGCCGCATCGGCCCGGCCGCCCAACTTGTGAGCCGCCAGACCTCCTCGTCGCCGTACCACCTCGCGTAGAGCGGGTAGTTCTCCCTGCGGTGGCGCCTCAAGTCCACGCCCTCCCCGACCAACTCGCGCGTCCTCCCGGTGTTTACCATTCGGCCATTATATGCGGGGTTCTGTGTTGGAGATATCGGAAACCATGTTAAAATTACAGCATCATGAAAGTAATTCAGGACAGACTTGTTTCGTTGGGTTTCGGTAAGTATGTTCGGGCCGACAAGATCATCGCGCTCGTGCCCATAGAAGAGGACCGCGGCAGCGGACGGCGGACCCTCGTGTACGTAGAGAACCTCCCCGAGCCGCTCGTCGCCGGGCGGACGGAGGGCACGATCGTGCGGGACATGGTTGGCGTTGAGAGCGGCGCGGTAGAACTCCTGCGGCAGCTTCAGCTCCAGATCGGGCAGGTCAGGCCGCTTCTCAAGGGCTCCATACGCTCCGAAGCCGGCCTCGACCTCGACCAGCTCTCGCACCGCATATCGGACCTCACCGGCGAGCAGTAGTGTCCCGCCGGGAGGCCCTCGGCACCCCCTTCTACGACCGCGATCCCCGGCAGGTAGCCGTGGACCTGCTGGGGTGCGTCCTTGCCCATGAGACTCCTGAGGGCGTTACCTCCGGCATCATCGTCGAGACCGAGGCGTACCGGCCCGAAGATCCTGCGTGTCACGCTTACAAAGGTCCGACGATGCGCAACCGGAACATCTTCGGTCGGCCGGGGATCGCCTACGTGTACCTCTCCTACGGCATCCACAAGCTTCTCAATGCCGTCTGTGAAGGAGAAGGAGTAGGCAGCGCCGTCCTGATACGGGCGCTCCGCCCCCTGGAAGGCCAGGAGCTCATGGAAGAGCGCAGGGGAAGAAAGAGAGACCTTTGCAACGGCCCCGGACGCCTCACCCAGGCCCTCGGCGTCGACCTCTCCCTGGACGGCGCGGACCTGACGCAAGGGGACCTCTACCTGGCCTTGGGCGAGCCGCTCGAAGGCGCTATCGTCTCCACCACCCGCATCGGCATCAGCCGGGGCATGGAGCTCCCGTGGCGCTACCTTGTGGAAGGCGAGAGGGACGTATCGGTACCGCCGAAGACGGTCCTCGAACGCGGGTTGAAACGCGGTGGCCCCGTCCCTTTTTAGTCCTCGAACCCTGGAGGGTTTAGAAGCCGTACTGGTTTGCGGCGGCTCCACCGGACGGAGCGGGTATGGGCGCCGTGGATGGAGCCTCGGCAAACTGGCCGGGAGGCATCGCAGGAACTGCACCCGCCACAGAATTAGGTCCCGGAACGGCGCTCGCCGCCTGGGGGCCCTGCACGTTGTCCGGCATTTGGTTCGCCCCTTGGACCGAGGCCTCTGACGAAGGCGATTCGCCGGGGTTACGCTCCGCGCCTGTGATCGTTTGTGGGTTCTCTATGCCCTCGAAGCGCTCGACCGGTTCGCCTGCCAGGACGTTCCGCATGTGCGTCTGGAAGAGCACGGTCGGCGGGGCGATAGGCCCTTGCTGTGTCCTACTATCCAGCGCCAGGAGCCCTTCGAGGGTCGTGCCGCCTTCGGCGTAGCCCATCCATACTCCGGTCACGAGCTTCGGGGTGAAGCCGACAAACCAGGAGTCGAAGAAGTTCTCCGAGGTTCCGCTCTTGCCTGCTACGGGGCGCTCGCCTAGGTTCGCCTTCGTCGCGATGCCCTCGGTCACGTCCCCGATCATGACCTCCGTCACCGCCCGGGCTATCTCCGGGTCGATCACCTGCTCGCCCTGGGGCCGGTCCCCCTCCTCGCGCAGAACCTTCTCGTTCTGCAGGCCCTCGTCTTGCACGACCCGCTTGATCCCGGTGGGCGAGACCCGGCGCCCACCGTTGGCTATGGTGGCATACGCGGTCGCCATGTCCATGGGTGAGACCTCCTGCGAGCCGAGCACGATGGAGGGGTTGGAGGTATCCAACTCTGCCGTAACACCGAGCCTGTGGGCAACGTCGGCGATCGCCGCGGGGCCGTTCTCCAGACCCTTGCCGTCCACGTTCATTACCAGATCCGTAAAAACCGAGTTGTCCGAGAACCACAGCGCCTGCTCCAGGCTGATGGGACCGCGGTGTTCCTCCTCAAAGTTGTCCACAACCCACTTCTCCGGTTTGCCCTCGGTATTCTCGATCGTGTACCGCTTCTTCTCCGAGACGAACTTCGTGGTTTGCGGGTCTATGCCCTGCTGGAGCGCCGCGATCAGGGCGAACGGCTTGAAGGAGCTGCCAGGTTGGCGCATGGCCTGCGTTACGAGGTTGAATTGCGACTCCTGGTCGCGATCCCCGACCATCGTCCTTATGTAGCCGGTCTCCGGCTCGATCGAGACGAGCGCCGCGTCCGGGTCCTCCGGGTACGCGAGAAATCCCGTTGGCCCATAAAGCATCTCCCGTGCCCCGGTGTGCGTCTGGAGGTTCAGGGTCGTGTATACGCTCAGGCCGCCCTGCAGGACGGTCGCCGCCCCATATTCGTTTAAGAGCTCTTCGCGCACGAGCGCCGCGAATTCCCTCGTCTCCGGCGGAGCCGAAAGCCCGGATTCGATCATCGCAGCCTTCGGCCACTGCTCCGGGAGGGCTTCGTCGAGCGCCTCCCTGTGATCTTGCCGGGTTATGTACCCTGCCTTGAACATCTTCTCCAGCACCAGGTTGCGCTGGTACGTAGCCTCCTCCCGGTCCACCCCCAAGGTCGAGGGGGACCACAACAGGCCGATGAGCGTTGCGGATTCACCGAGCGTAAGGTCCTCGATTGACTTGCTGAAGTAGGTCTCCGCCGCGGCCCCGACTCCGTAGGCGTTGCTGCCAAAGTAAACCGTGTTCAGGTACATACCGAGAATCCTGTCCTTCTCGTAGCGGCGCTCGATCTCGATGGCGATCGCGGCCTCTTCGAGTTTCCGGGACAGGGCGCGATCCTGGGAGAGGTACGCGTTCTTCACGTACTGTTGTGTGATCGTGCTGGCCCCCTCCACCGCCTCGCCCGCCCGAATGTCGACCCAGAGCGCCCGCATGATCCCCGCGAGGTCCACGCCGGCGTGCTCCCTGAAACGGGCGTCTTCCTTGGCGACCAGAGCGTCCAGAAGACTCACCGGCATCTCCTCGACGGAGGCCGCCTTGCGGTTCTCGCCCTCGAAGATCGTCCCGATAACCCGCCGTGATCCCGCAGTTTCTCCGACGGGCTCGGAGTAGATGTAGGTGGGGTGGGAGGAGACCACCTGCGGCTCTTCAAGATTGCCGACGCTCCTCACCAGTCCGAGGTACCCGCCGGCCACAAAGAAGGCAGCAGCCACGATCCCGCACAGCAGCGCAACCCCTAACCACTTCAGTAGCCGTGCTTTAAGACCGTCCTTACTACGGGTACGGCTCTTCTTGATGTTCTTGGAGGGACCGATACGCGTCGCGCCCTTTACGGGCGTCGGGTTCGTCACGGCCTTGCCGCCCCTCCTCTGATAAGTGCTGACCATCGGTGCGGTATAGTACAGGAACCGTGGACGGGTTACGACAATATTGCAATAAGGTTGCGTTTCTTTAATGAATCAACCCGACGCTATCTTCGCCAACGCA
>JADDPR010000380.1 GCA_016781775.1 Rubrobacter sp.
TAACAAGACTTTCGAGGGCCGGGAGATCTCCCGGCCCTCTTTTGCGTGCCCGCCTACTTGTAGAATGGGCGGCCATGATAACCCTTCCATGGGAGGAATGTCGTGTTGGACCGCAAAGAGTCTTGGAAATTGCTGCGCGAGTGGACCGAGAGTGACTCCCTGCTCAAACACATGCTCGCCGTCGAAACGTCGATGAGGGCCTACGCACGCAGGTTCGGCGAGGACGAAGAGAAGTGGGGCATAACCGGCCTGTTGCACGACATGGACTACGAGAAGCATCCCACCCCGGACGAGCATCCGATGGTCGGGGTGAGGGAGCTGGAGCGTAGGGGCTATCCGGAGGACGTGCTGGAGGCGATCAAGGGCCACGCCGACTACCTCGACGTGCCGCGCCAGACGCTCATGGCGAAGACGCTGTACGCCGTGGACGAGCTCTCGGGCTTCGTAACGGCCTGCGCCCTCGTCCGCCCCGAGAAGCTCGAAGGGCTGAAGGCGAAGAGCGTCAAAAAGAAGATGAAGCAGAAGTCCTTCGCGGCCAGCGTGAACCGCGAAGACATCTTGAGGGGGGCGGAGGAGCTCGGCGTGGACCTCGACGAACACATAGATTTCGTCGTCGCGGCCCTCCGGGAGAACTCGGATTCGTTGGGGCTCGCGCGAGGGGCAGCCTAGCGGACGGAAATCGCGGGCCATACCTCTGCTAGGATGGACGGGTTTCGAGGATAGGAGGAGCGGCGCGGTGGTCCGGGTTATGGTCATCTTCGGCGGGCGGAGCGGGGAGCACGAGGTCTCCCTCGCCTCGGCCCGCGCCATCATGGACGCCCTCCGCGAGGGGGGCCGTCACGAGCTGGTCCCCGTCGGGATCACGCGCGAAGGCGCGTGGGTTTACGCCGGGGACCCCATGCGCAAGCTCAAGGACCGTTCGGACGCCCGGACCGGCAACCAAGCTCTCGCCGGTGACGCGGTCAGGGCCTCCGATCGTCTGCCTCCGAACCTCTTCGACGAGGTGGACGTCGTCTTCCCCGTGCTGCACGGTCCGTTCGGGGAGGACGGGACCGTGCAGGGCATGTTGGAGCTCCTGGGCGTCCCCTACGTAGGCTCCGGCGTGCTGGCGAGCGCGGCGGCGATGGATAAGGTAACGATGAAGAAGGTCTTCGCCTACCACGGCCTCCCGCAGGTCAGTTGGCTCGGCCTTACCCGCAAGGAGTGGCAGGGGGACAGGGCGCGGTGGACGGGAGAGGTAGAAGCTTCCTTGGGCTACCCCTGCTTCGTCAAGCCCTCCAACCTCGGCTCCAGCGTCGGTATAAACAGGGCCGACAACGCCGAAGAACTGGCCTCTGCCATGGACGCCGCGGCCGAGCTCGACCGGCGGATCATCGTCGAGGAGGGCGTGGACGCCCGCGAGATCGAGGTCGCCGTCCTCGGGAACGAGGGGCCGGAGGCCTCGGCCCCCGGCGAGATCGTGGTCTCCCGCCCCGGCTTCTACGACTACGAGGCCAAGTACACCGAGGGCCGCATGGAGCTCGTCTCCCCCGCGGACGTTCCGGGGGACGTCGCGACGGAGATAGGGCGCGTGGCCCGCACGGCCTACACGGCGATCGACGCGGCCGGCATGGCGCGGGTGGACTTCTTTCTGGAGCGCGGAACGGGGAGGCTGCTCCTCAACGAGATCAACACCATCCCCGGCTTCACCCCCACCAGCGTCTACCCGAAGCTCTGGTCCGCAAGCGGCCTCCCTTATGCGAAGCTCCTCGACCGACTCATCGACCTCGCCCTCGAGCGTCACGAGGCGAACTCCTAGGATGTCGCCTCAGCTTTACGCGCTCGCGCTCCTGATTCAGGAGACCATCGGAGAAACCACCGGCGTCGTCGAGCAGGCGGGTCAGGCCGCCAACGAGCTGAACGACGAGACCACGAGGTCGCTCGATACGGTGCGGAATTTCTTCGCGAGCGCCATCAACTTCGTTACCAGCCCGGCGTTTGTAGCGAAAATTATCGCGTCGTTCGTAGTGGTGGTTGCAGGTATCGTCTTCTATAGGCTTCTAACACACGGGGTGCCGCGCATCCTGCGCTGGCGTCGACGCCACAGACGGAGGACGCTCGACGCCGAGACCGTAGCCCGGCTCAAGCGGCAGAACACCGCAATAACGCTTGGTCGTAACGCGCTGCGATACGTGGTCTTTCTGGCTGTGGCCCTCTTCGTCCTGAGCATCTTTATCGAGAACCCGCTACCCGCGACAGCGGGTGCCACCGTCCTCGTGGCTACAGTAGGATTCGGAGCGCAGAGTCTCCTGCGCGACATTATCGCCGGGTTCTCGATCGTCTTCGAAGGCCAGTACAGTGTCGGAGACTTCGTCGAGGTGGAACCGACAAAGGCTGCCGGGCTGGTGGAGGAGTTGGGCCTTAGGACCACCAAGATCCGGGCGCTCTCCGGCGAGTCGATCTTTATCCCTAACGGCACCATAACCGGCGTGCGCAACTACGTCTCAGGGGAGCAGCGCTTCACGGTAGAGGTTCAACTCTCCGATACCGGAGCGGCCGAGAAGGTGCTCGGCTCCCTGAACGAGGCCTCGAGCCTGTACCTCTTCCCTCCGCGCCTCGTGGGGAGGGAGGAGACGGACGGCAGGACGCGGCTACGCATCCTGGCGGGCGTGCTGCCATCGATGGCCTGGCTGGTGGAGGAGAACCTCGTCGAGCGGATCAAGGCCGCTGCCGGTGAGGATGCCCTGGCGGCCGAGCCCCTTATCTACAAGGTGGATCAGGCGAACCTGACGAGGATAAGAAACTTCATCCCGGACGGGAACGACGCTGAGGGCTAGCCCTCTTCGCCCTTCGCCCTGGGCTTCCAGTCCCCCCGCAAGTGTCCGTTGGTCTCGGCCTTCTCGCGGGCCCGCTTGTCGCGCTCCAGCTTCTCGGCCGCCTCCGTGAGAAGCTCCCTGACCTGCCGCAGGCGCCCCTCCTCGGTAGGCAGCTCAAGGATGCGCTGTCGCGTCTCCAGATCGAACTCTATCCGACCGGCAATTGCGAAGGAGAGGTTGCGGTAGGGCGGCTCTACCTCGATGCCCACGTCACCATCGGTTGCGGCCTCGATCACGCGCTCCAGAAGCGCGATGCACTCCTGCGCGAGGGCGGAGATGTCCTCGTCCAATACCTCGTCCTCGAGGTACTCGATCTCACCGACATAGTAAGGCTTGCCGGTGAGTATGTTGTTTAATTTGAACCGCCGGGAACCTTCCACCAGGATTACCAGACGACCGTCCTCGTAGCGCTGCACCAACTCGACGATACGAGCCGTACAACCGATGTTGCGCGTGCCGCCCTCGTCGGCGAGCACCATCCCGAACTCCGAGCGGTCTTCGAGACACTCATTGACCATTTGTTTGTAGCGCTCCTCGAAGATGTGCAGGG
>JADDPR010000095.1 GCA_016781775.1 Rubrobacter sp.
AGCGTTAAGCTCTCCTGTGGACCTGGCCGAGCACCCCCATCCACGTCTACGGGAGTCCAATTCCGGGCTTCCGGCAAGACGAGTACGTAGAGGTTAGGGGTGGTCCTCACGGACGCGTGCCGGGGCACTGTCGAGATGTTGCTATGTTTCGCCGCGCGCCGGACCACTATCGAGGGACGGGTGCGTCGGGGGGCCTGGGAATTGACGTCCAGCATGCTGGTCGTCTCCAGGATAGAAGCTACCGCGCCGAGGTTCCGGCGCCGTATCGCATCGCCGGTCGTTGTCGGGAAGGCGAGGCCGGGTAAGCGGTCCTGCTTGATCTCCTTCGAGGTCTCGAGGCATGTGCCCTGCTCGCCTATGCTGTGAGCAGCGTACGACGCTTCCGGATCGTCGCTGCGAGTGCCTCGGGCGACCTGTATCCTCGGCAGATGTGCTCTACCCCCAAAGGATACGGCCTGAGAAAGGAGCTCGAAGAGGGATGAGACTAGCCACCATAAGCGACGGTGGGAGAGAGGTTGCGGCCGTAGCGACGGCCTCCGGTGCGCTCCCCGTGAGCAGGATAAACCAGGTACACGGCACCTCTTTCGAGACCGATCTCTTCGGGCTGGTGAAGGCCGGCCAGGTTCGGGAGTTGCGGGATTCGATCTCCGGCTCCTCGGGCGGTTCCGCGCAGGGGCTGTTCGCCGGGGCGATCCCGCACGCGCGGGTCGCGTACGGGCCCCCGTATCGGCACCCGAGGAAGATCTGGGGCATAGGGCTCAACTACGTCGAGCACGCCTCGGATCTGAAGGAGGTCTCTCCCTCCCAGGAGCCGGCGAGCTTCATGAAGCCCGACACGACGATCATCGGTCCCGGGGACACGATACGGCTCCCGGGGCAGTCGCGGCGGACGACGGGCGAGGCGGAGCTCGGCGTGATCATCGGGCGCGAGGCGAAGGACGTCTCCGAGGAAGAGGCCCCCGCGGTGGTCGCGGGGCTGACGACCGTGATCGACATGACGGCCGAGGACATCCTGGAGAAGAATCCTCGCTTCCTGACCCGGGCGAAGAGCTTCGACACGTTCTTCAGCTTCGGCCCGCAGATGGTGACGCTGGACGAGGTGGACGACGTCGAGGCGCTCGAGGTCTCGACGGTGATCAACGGCGAGCTTCACCGCAAGAACCTGGTCTCGAACATGACGTTCTCACCGTGGTTTCTGGTCTCCTTCCACTCCAAGGTGATGACCCTCTTGCCCGGAGACATCATCTCCACGGGCACACCCGGCGCGGTAGTCATCCGGAGTGGCGATACGGTCTCCTGCGAGATAACCGGTTTCGAGACTTTGTCCAACCCCGTCGCGGGGCAGGAGGGTTAGGGTGGATCTGGGACTGACCGGCAGGGTCGCGCTCGTCGCGGCGTCGAGCAGGGGTTTGGGCAAGGCCACGGCGATGCAACTCGCCGCCGAAGGCGCGAAGGTCATGATCTCCGGGCGCCACGAGGGGGAGCTTGAAGCATCCGCCGCGGAGATAGGAGGCGAGACCGGGGCCGAGGTTGCCTACTGGGTGGCGGACGTCACGCGGGGCGAGGACGTGCAGGGCCTCGTGGACCGTACGACCGGGCGGTTTGGGAGGCTCGACGTCCTGATCACGAACGCAGGGGGGCCGCCGGCCGGCAACTTCGACGCGTTCGAGGATGCCGACTGGCAGGGCGCATTCGAGTTGAACCTGTTGAGCGTCGTGCGGCTCGTCCGCGCGGGGCTGCCCCACATGCGCGAGAAGGGGTACGGGAGGATCGTCAACGTCGCCTCCTCCTCGATAAAACAGCCGCTGGAGAACCTTATCCTCTCGAACGTCTTCCGCGCGGCCGTGCTCGGGCTCTCCAAGAGCCTCTCCGCGGAGCTCGCGCCGGACGGCATCCTGATCAACACCCTCGGGCCCGGCCGTATCGCGACCGACCGGCTGACCTCCATGCAAGAGAGCATGGCCGAGGAGGCCGGAATCCCGGTCGGGGAGATGCGCGCCCGGTCGGAGGCCCAGATCCCCCTGGGACGTCACGGCCGGCCGGAGGAGTTCGCAAGGATAGCGGCCTTCCTGGCGTCGGAGGCCAACACCTATGTCACGGGCCAGGCGCTCCTCGTGGACGGGGGGATGGTCCGGGCTTTGTAGCCGGTCCGACGGCCCCGGTTAAGAGAAGAAGATTTACCCCACATGGGATCGTGCTTGCTTGCGCGTTCGGATGCGAAGCCCGGGGTGGAGCCCGTGCGTTGGCGGCGGGTGGTTATCCCGTTGCTCCCTACTTAATGGTCGTTCCTTCCGGTCGCTAGTAGAATCGTTTGTATGGAGGGAACGCGCAAAAAGAACCTGCCGGAGAGCGTGGACGTTCTGGTGCTCGACGGCTCGGGGCGGCTCAGGGAAGACGTGGGGTTGGAGGAGTTGCCCTACCACCTTTCCGACCCGGACTCCCTGGTGTGGTGCGACATCGCGAGCACGGAGGGGGGGCAGAGCGGTTCCTATGGGCGTCTCCTGCGGGAGGTCTTCGGGTTCGACGAGTTGACGATCGAGGACTGTTTCACCCGGAGCCACCTGCCGAAGGTGGACATCTACGACGAGTACCTCTTCATGGCGCTCTTCTCGTTCCACCTCTCCGAGAAGACGGGTAGGGTCCAGACCGTCGAGGTGGACATGTACGTGGGGGAGAACTACGTCGTCTGCGTGCATCCGAGGCCTCTGAGGGAGCTCTCCAGGGTTCGGCGCAAGCTCCAAAGCGGGAGCGCGTTCGTCTCGGGCTCGCCGGCCAACGTAGCGCACACCGTCTTCGACGCCGTGGTCGACGAGTACCTGCCGATCATGAACAGGCTCTCGGCGATGGTGGATGGGATCGAGGACAAGCTCCTGGACGAAGACCTCGGCTCCGGGACGGACGTCTTCGATCGGCTGTACCACCTCAAGCACGAGCTGACGGCGCTCAGGAGGCTCGCCGTCCCCTTGAGGGACGTCGTGGGGATCCTGATGCGGCCCTCGACCACGCTCGTCCCCGAGGAGAGCGTCGCCTACTACGACGACGTGCGCGACCACCTCATCCGGGTCGTGGACATGATCGACACCATGCGCGACTACCTCATGGACTCGCTGGACATCTACACCACCCGCCAGACCCAGCGCAACGCCGAGGAGACCCGCAGGGTCAACCAGAGCGTGGCCCGGCTCACCGCCGTCTCGACCATCTTCCTGCCGCTGACGTTCATCACCGGCATCTACGGCATGAACTTCGAGAACATGCCCGAGCTCGCCACGCGCTACGGCTACTTCGTCGTCCTCGCCGTCCTGATGACGCTCGCGCTCTCGATGCTCGTCTACCTGCGTCGCAAGGGAATAATTTGAGCCACGGTTTGCGGAGCCGTCGCGGCCAGGCCGTCAGC
>JADDPR010000404.1 GCA_016781775.1 Rubrobacter sp.
ACGCGGGCCTGATCGTCTTCTCAGGCGACTACAAGATCGACCTCACCCCCCTAGAGGGCGAGCCGATGGACCTGAACCGCTGCGCGGCCCTGGGGCAGGAAGGCGTTCTCGCCTACTTCGGCGACTCGACGAACTCCGAGCGGCCCGGCTTCGTGCCGTCCGAGCGGGTGGTCAACGAGACCTTCAACCAGGTCTTCGAGCGGGCCAAGGGGCGCATCATCGTCGCCTCGTTCGCGAGCCACATCCACCGCGTCAACCAGGTCGTCGAGGCGGCCAAGGCGCACGGGCGGCTCGTGGGGGTCACGGGACGCAGCATGATCCGCAACGTGCAGATCGCGCGGGAGCTCGGCTACATGGACCTTCCGCAGGCGATGTACGTGGACCAGCGCGACATCAACAAGGTCCCCGACTCGGACATCGTGATCCTGACGACGGGTTCGCAGGGCGAGCCGATGGCGGCGCTCTCCAGGATCGCCGCGGGTCAGCACCGCACCATCGAGGCGGGCCCCGGCGACATCGTGATCGTCTCCGCCCACCCCATCCCGGGGAACGAGCGGGGCGTCTCGCGCACGATCAACAGCTTGATGAAGCGGGGCGCCGAGGTGTTGTACACGCCCCTGAGCCGCGTGCACGTCTCCGGCCACGCCGCGCAGGAGGAGCAGAAGATCGTCCTGTCCTTGCTGAAGCCGAAGTTCCTCGTCCCCGTACACGGCGAGTACAGGATGCAGAAGCACCACAAGAACACGGCGATGTCCATGGGCATCCCCGACGAGAACATCTTTATCCTCGAGAACGGCGAGCCCATCGAGTTCAAGGCCGGCGAGGCCAAGAGGCTGGAGCCCGTTTCTAGCGGCACGTTCCTCGTGGATGCCGGGAGCGTAGCGGACAACTCCGAGTCGATCATGCGCGAGCGCCAGCAGCTCTCCGAGGAGGGCATGTTCATCGTCGTCGCCCGCATCAACTCGAAGTCCGGCGAGCTTCTCGGGCCGCCGGACGTCATCAGCCGCGGATTCGTCGACCAGGCGTCCCAGAACGGCCTCGTCGACGACTCCATAAAGGTGGTCACCCGGACCCTGGAGCGCACCGCCCAGCGGCGCGTCACCGACTGGACGGAGCTTAAAAAGGCTATCCGCAAGGACCTCGCCGGCTTCCTCACGGAGAAGACGCGGAAGCGCCCGATCATCCTGCCCCTAATCGTAGAGGTATAGGAGGGCGGGGGGCACCACATAACGTGCCCCCCGCCTGCATCACTGGCCCTGCGCTAGACTAGCCCGCATGGCGACGAATAGATCCCCCCGCAGACACTCGACCCGAGCCACGGGCAAGGCCTCGAACAAGACTTCGGGCGCGAAGGGGCGCTCCTCCGCCGCAGGCAGGAGCAGGGCCCCCGGCCTCACCACGCGTCTAAAAGAGCTCTTCTCCCGCGAGGCGATCGGGATCGTCCTGCTCGTCGCGGGGATCTTCTTTACCGCCGCCTTCGTCACCGGCCGCGGCGCCCTTCTGGGCGAAGCCGGCCTCCTCGCCGCGACGCGCGCCCTCGGCGTGGTAGGCCTCGCCGCAGCACCCCTCTCGGCGCTCGCCGGGGCCCTACTGCTGCTCGGCCGCTCCCCCGGAAAGCGGGCCGCAGGTCTCGCCCTGCTCCTCGTCGCGCTCGCCGCGACCCTCGCCGCCACCCTTTCTCCGGATGCGCGCTTCGACGAGGCCTCCTACCCGGACCGTGGGGGGATCGTGGGCAGCGGCCTCTACGGGGCCGTGGACGCCGCGGGCGGCCCCGTCGGGGCGGCCCTCGCCCTCCTCGCCCTCTACGCCGCCGGCCTCT
Source organism: Rubrobacter sp. (assembly GCA_016781775.1). Classification (GTDB taxonomy): domain Bacteria; phylum Actinomycetota; class Rubrobacteria; order Rubrobacterales; family Rubrobacteraceae; genus Rubrobacter_F. The sequence goes on from JADDPR010000404.1 coordinate 1,820, forward strand.
TCCTCCTGACCGGCCTCTCCCCGCGGGACTCCGTCGCCTCCGCGACCGCCCGGGCGGGCTCGGCCGCGAGCACGCTCCGCGAGAAGCTTCAGAAGGCGCGCGAGCGCCGCAAGCAGCGAAAGGAGCAGGGGATCCGCCGCCCCGCGAGCCCGAAACGCTCCGGGCTCGCGGAGCGCACCGAGCGGGGAGAGCAGATCGCCGAAGGCGACGCGCCCCGTCTGTACGAAAGCTCGCGTTCGGGCGTGCCCGAGGCGCAGAGCACCGAACCCCCGGTGAGGGTCTTCGACTACGAGGACGAGCCGGAGGAAGGCTCCCACCAGGGCTCCGGGGAGCCGGACGAACCTTTCGAGGTCGTCCTGCCGGAGTTTCGGGAGGGTATGGGCTTCGAGGAGGAGCGTCCGGACGTCCCGGGCGAGTACTCGTTGCCCCCGTTCTCGCTCTTGAGGCCCGGCCGGAGCGACCCCGAGCACGATGCGGAGGGGACGAGCAAGCGTCTCACGCAGGCCCTCGCTGACCTTGGGGTCGAGGCGACGGTCGTGCGGGCGGTCGTGGGTCCTCGCGTCACGCGCTACGAGCTCAGGCTCGGGAGCGGGGTCAAGGTGGGGAAGGTACGTAACCTCCAGCAGGACATCGCCTACGCCCTCGCGGCGACCGAGGTCCGCATCCTGGCCCCCATCCCCGGCAAGAGCGCCGTCGGCGTCGAGGTCCCGAACACGCGCCCGGCGGTGGTTACGCTCGGGGACGTCTTCAGGGAGTACCCGGCCGGCAACGACTGGAGCCTGCCGGTAGCTTTGGGCAAGGACATCTCCGGCAGGGCCGTCTTCTTCGACATGGCCGAGATGCCGCACCTTCTGGTCGCGGGGACCACGGGGAGCGGCAAGAGCGTGATGCTCAACGGCCTCCTGACCTCGCTGCTCCTGACGACCGACCCCCGCCAGGTCAAGATGGTCCTGATCGACCCGAAGAGGGTCGAGCTCTCGCAGTTCGCCCGAGTCCCGCACCTTATAACCCCCGTCGTCACGGACGTGAAGAAGGCGGCCAACGCCCTCTCGTGGGCCGTGGCCGAGATGGAGCGGCGCTACGAGGTCCTGGAGAGGTTCGGGGTGCGCTCCCTCGACGGATACAACGAGAAGCGGCCGGAGAACCAGATGCCGTACGTGATCGTGGTGATCGACGAGCTCGCCGACCTGATGATGACGTCGGCGGCGAAGGTGGAGGACGCGGTCATCCGGCTCGCCCAGAAGGCGCGCGCCGTCGGCATACACCTCGTAGTCGCCACCCAGCGGCCGAGCGTCGATGTTATCACCGGCATGATCAAGGCGAACGTCCCGAGCCGGATCGCCTTCGCCGTCTCAAGCCAGGTCGACTCCCGCGTGATCCTCGACACCCCGGGCGCGGAGGCCCTCCTCGGGCAGGGCGACATGCTCTTCAAGCCGGTGAGCGCCATGCGCCCCTCCCGGGTCCAGGGCGCGTACATCTCCGAGGCCGAGGTCGACGAGGTCGTCTCCGCGTGCGCCGAGCGGGCCCAGGCGAGGTTCGTCGAGGAGGTAACGGAGACCCGTGGCGAAGCGGAAGAGAGCTCCGAGCCGGAGGACGACCTGCTTCAGGACGCGGCGTCCTTCGTCGTCGCCACCCAACAGGCCTCCGTGAGCGCCGTGCAGCGCCGCTTCCGCGTCGGCTACTCCAGGGCCGGCCGGATCGTCGACGCCCTCGAACGCAAGGGGGTGGTTGGCCCCCACGAAGGCTCGAAAAGCCGCTCCGTGATCGTCACCGAGATGGAGCTCCCCAGGATCTTCGACGACGAGAAGCCGCAAACCGCGCCGCCCGCCAACGCCGCCCCCGACGGCGTCTCGTCGGGGGCGGGCGTCCCCGTCGGCGGCACCGATGGGGGGGAAGACGGTTCGTTCCCGTTCGGCCGCTTCGACGATGCGCGGGAGGACGACGGCGAGGAGCCCTACGGCGGTTCCTGAGCCCGAAGGCGCCTCTCCGTCGGGGTTCTAGATTTTGGCCCGTTTGTGGTAGGCTCCGTTTCGGTGAGCGACGGGATGGACAACGAGCAGGGCGACGGCCGAACAGGGGAGCTTCTAGAGCGGGCCCGCAGGGAGAGGGGCCTCTCCCTGCGCGACGTCGAGAACGCGACCAAGATCCGCACCCGCTACCTCGAGGGCCTGGAGCGGGAAGATTACTCCATGCTCCCGGATCAGGTCTACGTCCAGGGCTTCCTCAAGACCTACGCGAACTACCTCGGCCTCGACGGCGAGGCCCTGGCCCAGGAATTCAGGGAGCGCCGCGCCCCTCGCCGCGAGCGCGGGCTCAACTACGAGCGCCCCCGCTCCAGCGAGTTCGAGCGGCCCATGATGAGCCCGGGCGGGCTCGCGGGGGCCGAGCGGCGCAGGATCTCCGGCGCCGCCGTCCTCACCGTGGTGCTGGCCCTGATCCTGATAGCGCTCGTGGGGGGCGCCCTCTACTACGTGGGTTCCCGGTCCGCCGGGACGCCCGGGGGCGACGATCCCCCGAAGGGGCCCGTAGCCCAGGAGCTCCGGGACCAGGAGGCCCCCGCCGAACCGGCGCCCGAGCCCCGGCCCGCGCAGGACGCTCCCGCCCCCGAAGAGCCGCCGGCCGTCCGGGAGGAGACCCCCGCGTCCGAGGAGCCGCCGGCCGCGGAGGCCGCGGATGGGACGGTCGACGTCGTGGTGAGCGTCGGGGATCGGGCGTCGTGGCTGAACGTAGAGGCGGACGGGGTCGTCGTCTACTACCAGACCGCGCCCGCCGGGTTCGTCTCGACCTTTCGGGGAGGCGAGTACGTGAGCGTGACGGCCGGGGACGCGGGGGCGGTCTCGGTCGAGGTGGACGGACGGAGCGTCGGGCCCCTGGGGGACGACGGACAAGTCACGACGCAGACCTACGCCCCCGGCGCGCCCGCCGCCTAGAGGAGGAGCCCTCGCGCCGGTCTCTCGGAGCCCGGTTTTTCTCGGCAAATCATCCCCAAAGGGTTATTGGGAGGGCCCCACCCTCCCTGTATAATCCTTTTTGCATAACCAGAGCTAAAACCTAAACGACGCGAAACACCGTTCTTTTTTGGAGGATGCAAAGTGGATAAGACCAAGGCGATAGGCGCCGCCGTCTCGCAGATAGAGAAGGCCTTCGGCAAGGGCTCGATCATGCGCATGGGCGACGAGGGCCCCCGGAAGATGGAGTCGATCTCGACCGGCGCCATCGCCCTCGACCTCGCGCTCGGGATCGGAGGGGTGCCCCGGGGGCGCATCGTCGAGATCTACGGGCCGGAGTCGAGCGGTAAGACGACCCTCGCCCTGCACGTTATAGCCGAGGCCCAGAAGGCCGGCGGCCTCGCCGCGTTCATCGACGCCGAGCACGCGCTCGACCCGACCTACGCCGAGGCGATCGGCGTCGACCTCGAGAACCTGTACTTCTCCCAGCCGGACAACGGCGAGCAGGCCCTCGAGATCGCCGACACGCTCATACGGAGCGGTGCCCTCGACGTCGTCGTCATCGACTCCGTCGCGGCCCTCGTCCCGCGCGCCGAGATCGAGGGCGAGATGGGCGACTCCCACGTCGGCTTGCAGGCCCGGCTCATGAGCCAGGCCCTCAGGAAGCTCTCGGGGTCCCTGAGCCGCTCCCAGACCACGGCCATCTTCATCAACCAGCTCCGCGAGAAGATCGGGGTCATGTTCGGCTCCCCGGAGACGACCCCCGGCGGGCGCGCCCTGAAGTTCTACTCGAGCGTCAGGCTCGACGTCCGCAGGATCGGGGCACTCAAGGCCGGCACCGATACGGTCGGCAACCAGACCAAGGTGACGGTCCGCAAGAACAAGGTGGCGCCGCCGTTCAAGGAGGTCTTCTTCGACATCATGTACGGGGAGGGGATCTCCAAGGAGGGCAGCCTCCTGGACATAGGCATCCAGCACGACGTGGTGCAGAAGTCCGGCGCCTGGTTCGCCTACGGCTCCGAGCGCCTCGGCCAGGGCCGCGAGAACGCCAAGCAGTTTCTCAAGGACAACCCCTCCGTGCGCAACCGCATCCTCGCCGACATCCACGAGAAGCTTGGCTTCGAGCCCCCCGCCGCCGCCGGCTCCGGGGAGGCCGACGGTGTCGAGGATGGCGCGTCGAACGGCTCCGGCGAGCGCGGTGGCGCGGCCCTCGGGGCCGAGAGCCTGCGGGGCTAGCCTTCCGCTGATCGAGCGCTCGGGCTGACGGGGCGTAGGGCGTCTTGCCGACCGTGACGGGTTTCGTCGAGCGGCGGGGCCGGGCAAAGGTCTTCGTCGACGGGGAGTTCTGGGCCGAGATCGACGCCGCCGTGGCCTTCGAGCTCGGCCTCTCCGAGGGGGTCGAGCTCTCCGCCGAGGCCCTTTCGGAGGCGAGGGTGGCCGGCGAGCGCCCTCTGGCCATGACGCGCGCCCTCAACGTCCTCGGCTACAGGGCGCGCGCGGAGGGCGAGCTTTGGGAGAGGCTCGAGCGGGCGGGCTACGCCGACGGGACGGTCGAGGCCGTCGTCGAGAGGCTCCGGGAGCTCGGGTACCTCGACGACGAGGAGTTCGCGCGGAACGCCGCCCGCGAGAAGGCCCGCAGGTACGGCCCGCGTAGGATCCTGATCGACCTCAAGCGCAGCGGGGTGGACGAGGAGGTCGCGCGCGAGGCCGTGGACGAAGAGTTCGCCGGCAACGACGAGATGGAGGCGGCGTCGGCGGCGGCACGGCGGCGCTATAATACCGGGGAGAGGTCCGACGCGCTCGCGCGCCGGGTCTACGGCTTCCTCGCTCGGCGGGGGTATTCGGCGGGTGTGTGCGCCGAGATCGCCAAGTGGTACCGCGAGGGGGGGAGCTGGGAGTAAAGACCGGAGCTTTCCGGCCGCTGCTCCGCGACGTGGGCGGGCACTTGGTCCTTACGCCTTGCGCGCCCCGGATCGTCGCGGTTGGCGGCCTTTTTTGGAGGAAGAGTTATGGACGTTTTATTATTGGTCCTCGGCGTCGTCGTCGGCCTGGGCCTGGGCGTCGCCGCGGGGTACGCGTACTTCAAGTCGCGGGCGCGCGCCAGGGCGGAGGCCGAGGGCGCCGAGGCGCGCGATTCCGCAAGCAGGATCATCGAGGAGGCCCGCCGGGACGCAGAGACCGCGCGGCGCGAGGCCGACCTTGCGGCGAAAGAAGCCGCGATAAGGGCGAAAGACGAGGCGGAGGCCGAGGCGAGGGCGCGCAGGGCGGAGCTCGCCCGGGTCGAGGAGCGCCTCGAGAACCGCGACGCCGCCCTCGATCGGCGGGATTCGGAGTTGGATCGCGGGAGGCGCGAGCTCTCGCGTCGCGAGGAGGCCTTGCGGGCGCGGGCCTCGGAGCTCGAAGGGCGCGAGGCCGAGCATCTCAGGGTTCTGGAGGAGGTCTCGGGGCTGACGCGCGCCGAAGCGGAGCGCAGGCTCGTCGATGACCTTGAGGTCGAGCTTCAGGACAGGCTCGGGCGGATGGTTAGGGACCGGACCTTCGAGGCCGAGGAGAGGGCCGACGCCGAGGCCCGCAGGATCACGGCGCTCACGATGGAGCGCCTCGCCTCGGACATAACGGCCGAGTCGACCGTAAAAGCCATCCCGCTGCCGTCGGACGATCTGAAGGGCCGCATCATCGGGCGGGAGGGGAGGAACATCCGGGCGTTCGAGGCCACCACGGGGGTGGACGTCATCATCGACGACACGCCCGAGACCGTTGTAATCTCCAGCTTCGATCCCGTGCGCCGGGAGGTTGGCCGGGTGTCGATGGAGCGGCTGGTCCAGGATGGCCGCATCCACCCGGGCCGCATCGAGCAGATCGTCGCCAAGGCGAAAAAGGACGTCGAGAAGGAGATCAAGGCCGCAGGCCGCCAGGCCGTCTTCGACGCCAAGATCACCGGCGGCCTCCACCCCGACCTCGTGCGCATGCTCGGAGCCCTGAAATACCGCACCTCCTACGGGCAGAACGTCCTCGCCCACTCCGTCGAGGTTGCAAACCTCTGCGGGATGATGGCCGGCGAGCTCGGGGCGAACGCGAAGCTCGCGAGGCGCGGGGCGCTCCTGCACGACATCGGCAAGGCCATCGACCACGAGGTCGAGGGGACGCACGCCCTCATCGGGGGGCGCATGGCGAAGAAGGCCGGCGAGTCCGAGGACGTCGTCCGGGCGATCTCCGCCCACCACCACGAGGTCGAGATGGAGACCGTGGAGGACGTCCTCGTGGCGACCGCCGACGCAGTCTCGGCCTCCCGCCCGGGCGCGAGGCGCGAGTCGAGCGAGATGTACATCGAGCGCCTTCGCTCCCTGGAAGACATAGCCCTCGGCCACCGCGGCGTGGACAAGGCGTACGCGATACAAGCCGGGCGCGAGATCCGGGTGATGGTTCAGCCGAGCGAGGTCGACGACCGCATCGCCGCCAAGCTCGCCTTCGACATCTCCAAGCAGATAGAGCAGGACCTCGAGTACCCCGGCCAGATCAAGGTGACCGTCATCCGCGAGAGCCGCGTGACCGAGGTCGCCCGCTAAGGACGGCTCGCTCCCCTTGGAAGGCCCCTACAGAGACCTCGGCGCCGGCTTCGCCCGCCTCGCCGGCACCGAGGGCCTCAGGCGCACCCCCGCCTCCCTCCGCTCCGTCGAAGACGCCCTCTTCGAACTCCTGCGCAACGCCCGCGACGCCGGCGCCTCCAACATCTACGTCGCCTCCACCCTCAAGGCCCGCCGCTACCGCTCCCTCACCGTCATCGACGACGGCGTCGGCATCCCCGAGACCCACGCCCACCTCGTCTTCGAGCCCGGCGTAACCACCCGCCACCTCGCCCCCGTCCTCGAAACCGCGGACGACGTGGGCGCACCCAAGGCCTCACCCCACGGGGCCGGACTCTCCCTGCACCACATAAAACAGTCCGCCGTCTCCGCCGAAGTCCTCTCCGCATCCTCCCCAACCGCCATCAGGGCCGTATTCGACACCCGCGGCGGGCTCCCGGAGAAGAGCCTCCAATCTGCCTCCAAGCCACGCCCCTCCAACCTCCTCGCCGTCCTCGCCCGTTTCTCCCGATCCAAGGGTGTCAGCCCCCGAACCCCCCAGAACTTCTACCACGGCTCGCCCGCCAGCATCCTCGCCCGGCTCCTGGATAACCACATAATACAAATTGGTTCGGACTCGGCGGCGGAATTGCGCAGGAGAGCAAACGCTCTGGGCCTGGAGGTATCGTTGAGGACCGCTCAAAGGGTGATGTCCGGAGGAGTCGGCGGGGCAGAGCGCGTGGATGCCTCTACGGTCGGGAGCGGGGCGGAGAAGCGGTTGCGGGGTGTCATGGTTGGGGGTGGTAAGGCCGGGGCCGGTGGGCCTATACTCAACCTGGGGGACGAAGAGCTCGAGGAGCTATCCGTCGTCCTTCGGAGGGCCGCGAGGGCTAGCTACCTCGACCTCTCAGGGCTCGCCGCCGAAGGGCGGCCGGGTGAGATCGTTATCAAGGCCCGCGTCTACCAACCGGAGGAGGAGTACGAGGATGACTAGCACCACGAACGGGGCAGGCAAGGCTAACGGTCGGGCGGGCTCGCCGGTCGCGGTAACGCTGGGCAAGAAGCCGTCGGCGGGGAGCTTCGCCGGCGGCGGGGGAGGCGGGGTGGCCCCCGGCGCCGGCAAGACCGCCTGCATCCGGACCTTCGGCTGCCAGATGAACGTCCACGACTCCGACAGGATGCGCCGCATGATCCGCGACGCCGGGTACGCCGAAGTCGAGCGCTACGAGGACGCCGACGTCGTCGTCCTCAACACCTGCTACGTCCGCGAGAACGCCGTCGACCGCGTCCGCGGCCACCTCGGCGAACTCTCCCGCCTAAAAAAGGAGGGCCGCGTAAAAAAAGTGGCCCTCACCGGCTGCGTGGGCGCCGCCAAAGAATCCTCCGAGCTCCGGAACACCTACGGCATAGACCTCGTATTGGGTACCCATAATACATACGAGTTGGCGGAGTTCGTGGGGCTTCCCGGGATGGAGGAGACGTACACGCCGGATCTGCCCGGGACGGAGGGCGATCATCAGGCGTTCGTCACCATTATGACCGGCTGCAACTATCAGTGCAGCTACTGCATCGTGCCGACGGTGAGGGGCCGTATGTCTTGCAGGCCCATGGAGAGCGTCGTCGACGAGGTCAGGCGGTTGGTCGGCTCCGGGACCCGGTACGTGACGCTGCTCGGTCAGACGGTCGATGCGTGGCGGGAGAAGGAAGGCGCCAGGAGGTTCTGCGACCTTCTGGCGAGGGTGGCCGATGAGGCGCCCCGGGTCTGGTTTACGACGAGCCATCCGTCGAACATGGAGGATCGGACGCTCAAGCTTATCGGGGAGAAGGAGACGATCGTCGGGCGGCTTCACCTGCCGGTGCAGTCGGGCTCCGATAGGATGCTCAGGGCGATGCACCGGGGCTACAAGTCCGACAGGTACCGCAGAAAGATCGAGGTGTTCCGGGAGGCGGTACCGGACGGCACGCTCTCGACGGACATCATCGTGGGGCATCCGGGCGAGACGGAGGCCGACCACGAGGAGACGTTGAGGCTCGTGGAGGACTGCGCCTTCGACTCCGCGTACGTCTTCAAGTTCTCGCCCAGAAAGGGGACCGAGGGCGCTAGGCTCGCGAGCGAGGTTGCGGTGCCCGACGACATCGCGCAAAAGAGGTTCCTCGAGGTCTTGCGCGCCGTCGAAGGGAGCGCCTTCCGCAGAAACCGGGCGAAGATCGGCGGGGTCGAGGAGATATACGTAAGGCACGGGAGGACCGGGGACGGGCGCGCGATCGGCGAGACGTGGAGCGGCCACGCCGTGCACGTGCCGACGGGCGCCCGGCCCGGCGAGTACGTAACCGCCCGAATAGAAGGCGCCGGGCCTCACGTCCTCTACGCAGGCGAGCCCGTCTCTTAGGAACTCGAAGCTCGAGCGTGTGGTTTTGGTTTTGGACGGGGAGAGCACCGCGAAGAGGGCCCTTGTGGTGTGCGGGCCGACCGCGGCCGGCAAGAGTTTCCTCGCCGACGGCCTCGCCTCCGCGCTCTCCGAGGCAAGGGGCGACTGGGTCCCGACGCTGGTCGTCGACTCCATGCAGGTCTACAGGGAGATACCCGAGACGACGAACCAGCGTCGCGAGAGGCCGGCGGAGCTCGTCGGGATCTCGTCCGTAGAGGATGAATGGACGGTCGCTCTGCACAAGGAGCGCGCCGAGGGCCTGATAGCGGACCTCGCGGAGGGCTTGCCCTTCGTCCTCGACGCGGGCACCGGGATGTACCTCAACGCCATCGTACTGGGCATCCCCCTCGCCCCGAAGGTCCCGCCGCCCGTCCGCGAGGAAGCCGAGAAAACCTCGCGTGGCGCGGCCAACCCGAGGAGGTCCGCAAGGGCCGAAGAGCTGAGGCTGACCGGGGCAACCGAGAGAAGCTCGGTGTGGTCCGGACAACCCCTGTACGGATCATCCTTCGTCTACCTCAGGCCTCCTCGCGACTCCCTGGACCTCCGCATAGCCGAGCGCTCCGCGAGCATAGCCCGTCGCGGGGTCGAGGAAGGTCGGGCTTTGCTGAAACTGGGCCCCAACCCCTCCGTAAGACGGGCGGTCGGGCCGAGGGAGATGATGCTGCTGGCGGCCGGCGAGATCTCCGCCGGAGAAGCCGAAGAGAGGATAGCCGCCCGTACGCGCCGACTCGCCCGGCGCCAGATGCGCTGGTTCGACAAGCTCATGAGAACCCTTCCCGAGCGTACGGACAAGAAGATCGTCGAGGGACACGAAGGGGCAAAGCTGAAGCATATAATGCATGATATAATAGGGTCATGGTAACGAACACGGGGCAGGGGCGAGACGGCGTGGACGGTGATTCGGAGAACAGGGCGGTGCTGGTCGCTGCCGGGGAGGATCGCGAGCTCGGGGAACTGGCGAGGCTGGCGGAGACGCTTGGGCTCGAGGTCGTGGGGGAGCTAGAGCAGGCGAGGCGCGACGGGGTCGGCTACCTCGGTCGCGGCAAGCGCCAGGAGCTCAAGGGCCTCGTCGAGGAGACGGGGGCGGGCCTGGTGGTGACCGACGACGAGCTCACCGCGTCCCAGGCGAGGGTTCTCGAGGGCGACGCCGGCGCGCCGGTCGTGGACCGCACCGCGTTGATTATCAGGATCTTCGGCGAGCACGCCAGGGACGCGGCGAGCAGGCTCGAGGTCGAGCTTGCGGAGCTTACCTACAGGCTGCCGAGGGTTAAGGGCGGCAACCGGGCGTTGAGCCGTCTGGGCGGCGGCGGCGCGGGCGGCGGGGGCGCCCGACGCGGGTCGGGCGAGCAGCAGCTCGAGTACGATCGGCGCGTGATCCGGGACCGCATATCCTCCCTGCGCCGAAGGCTCCAGGAGGAGGAGGCGAACCGCACGGTGCGGGGTTCGCGCCTCAAGAAGGGCGGGGCGCCGACCGTCTCGCTGGTCGGATATACGAACGCGGGGAAGACGACGATCCTGAACGCCCTGAGCGGCGAGACCCGCTCCACCGCCGATCGCCTCTTCGAGACCCTCGAGACGACCACGCGCCTGGTGAGCGGCGTCGCGTCGAGGAACGGGGCGTCCGGCACCTCCGACGGGGCGGCGGGGCCGGACTTCGTGGTGACGGATACGGTCGGGTTTATCAGGAAGCTCCCCACGCAGCTCGTCCATTCGTTCGCGGCGACCCTGGAGGCCGCGCGGGGCGCGGACCTGCTCGTCGTGTGCGCCGACGCGGGCGGGGGCCTCGTCGGGCTCGGTGAGGAGCTCGGTTCCGTGGTCTCCACGCTTGAGGAGTCCGGAATCTCCACCGAGGGCTCCATCCTGTGCCTGAACAAGGTAGACCTCCTCGACGAGAACGAGTTCGCGGTCCTGGAGAGGGAGTACCCGGATGCCATCAAGATCAGCGCCGTGCGCAACGTCGCACCGCTGGCCCACGCTATACGCCAGAAGATCTCGGGCGGCTTCGAGCGCGCGGAGATACTGATACCCCACGACGAATACGCCAAGGCCGCCCGCTTGTACGGTTCCGCCGAGATCCACGCCGAGAAGAGCACGGAGGAGGGCGTCTGGATGGACGTCACGATCCCGAAGCAAGACATCCCCAAGTACGACCGCTTCAGGGTCGCCGTCTAGCCGGCACAGAGCCCTCCGTAGCGGATCCCGACCGGCGGGCGAGACGTTGCAGCCGACGAACAGAGCCCTTCGCCTCTACCCGGGCCCGCAACAGCAGTTGGCCACCGAGGAGATCCACGCGGACCTAGCTTTCCCCAAGGGGCGCAGAGCCTCCGAGGGGAGCGATCCGTACGTGGTCGTCAACATGGTGAGCACCCTCGACGGCAAGGTCTCGGTCGGTGGCAAGGCGAGCCCGATAGGCAGCCCGGTCGATCGCTGCGTCATGCGCAACATCCGGTGCGCGGTCGACGCCGTCCTCGTCGGAGCGGGGACCGTGCGCGCCGAGGAGATGAACCTCGGCGTACCCCCGGCGTTGTCGGAAAAGCGAAGGGCCAACGGCCTCCCCGAACAACCCCTCGGCGTGATCCTCGCCGGCTCCCGGGAACTCCCGCTCGAACGCAACGTTTTCGGCTTCCCCGGCCAACGCACGGCGATCATCGCCGGGGAGGCCACCCCCCGGACCGCCCTAAAGAGAGCGCGCAGCCGGGGCGTCTTCGTACTCCGGGCCGAAGGCGCAGAGCGACCGGAGCCGGCGGAGGTTCTCAGACTCCTCAAGGAGCACTTCGGCGTCGGCGCCGTACTTCTCGAGGGAGGACCCTCCGTCAACGCGTCCTTCCTGTCCTCCGGAAAGGTCGACGAGCTTTTCGTGACCTTGAGCCCCAAAATTTCCCTTTCCCGGGAAGACACCCTAACCTTATCCTCGCCGGCAAACGGCGCACCCTTCGCTACCGAGTTCGATCTTTCTTCCATACACTCGTCCCCAAAGGAGGGCGAACTCTACCTCAGGTACCTCTCCCGGCACCCCTGAACCCCATTAGCCCTATGCCCGCTCCGGTTTCCGGTAAGTCCGATTCTCGGAAACCTATTCGCAGATCGCCACAACCCCTCACAGGCGTCGCGAACCATCGGCGCGATGTCTTCAGATGGATGCGTCATGGGGTCCCGGTTGTCCTGCTTGAGATGGC
>JADDPR010000218.1 GCA_016781775.1 Rubrobacter sp.
GGCGCATCAAGGAGCTGTGGGCCTGAGATCCTCGCAATACTCATCTAGGGATCTCTCCGCTCCTCAAGAGCTCGTAGGTCTTCGTCCGCCCCAGCCCGAGCCAGCGGATCAGCTCGTCGGTGGTGAACCACTCTTTCTCGGTCCTCGTCTGCATGCGCGTCTCCTTCCCGCGTCCGCCTGCTTGCGCCTAGTATCAAACAGCACTACTCTGCTGTCGACGATAAAATTTAAATAGCCGTTACGAAGGCGTTGACCTTCTGGGAGGAGCGGTGCAAGGGAGACTCAGGGGCAAGGATTTCGCGGATGCCTACGGTCTGGTGGGGGGGTCGGGCTCCTCGTTGGAGGTCTGCAAGGACTACGAGCTGAGGCAGGATTGGGTCGAGATGCTGCCTTCTGGGGAGTTGCGGCCCGTTTTCTATGTGGAGCCCAGGTACGAGTGGGAAGACCGGGCCGCATGGAGGTACTACGATCCGCTGCAAAAACGCCCCGACCTTTTCCTCGAGTTCGCCCGGCTGGCGGAGAAGGATCGTTCGAACCCCAACGAGATGGCGCTGGATTGGGCGCGCCAGTACGGGCTGTTGGGCTCCAGTCGCGGGTACTACCGGGACCGGCACACCTTCGAACGGTATGCGGCGGCCACACACGAATACGTCGACCACTTCTTCGAGGAGGTCGACAGGGCCGCCGCCGTCCTGGGCTTCTACGAGGCCAGCCTGAATCGAGACGAGGACGCGATAAGGCCCCTCCTGGAGCGGTTCCCGACCTGGCCCGTGGACCTCTTCGCGGCCTACTTCGGTTCGGACATGGAAAGATACTATGGAGGCGAGTTGGGGTTCGCGCTCTACCTGGTGACCCACGAAGTGGTGCGGATGGTCGACGCCTTCGCCTACCCCAAGCTGACGCTCCAACCCGGTTCCTCGCTGCCTTCCAGCTTGTCGAGCGGTTACGGGTTCTTCAACCTGCTCGGCGCCATGTACCTGCAGATGTACTGGCTCGTCGCCGCCGGCGAGAAGCACGTCGCCCGCTGCCGGTACTGCGGCAAACTGGTTGATCTAACGGCCCGTGCCGTAGGCTCCGAAGGCAAAGGCAAGCGCAGGAAGCCCCGCCAGGACAAGCGCTTTTGCAACAACGCCTGCCGCCAGCGCTATCACTACCAGAACATTACGAAACCAAGACGCGAAGAGGAGCGTTCGCGGCAAGGGTAACGACCAGACTCTTCCGGCTGGAACGAACCGTCGGTCGTGAAGTGCAATCGATGGTTCTGCCCTACCCGATCCCCGTTTATCCGAGCGCTCGGATGCTGTAGACTTTTGTGTGACTTTAAAATCTACAATTGAGGTGGGCTGTATGAAGTTCGTTAGCTCCAGGGAGATACGGGTCAACCCCAGGCCCGTCTTCGAGGCCGCCGAGGAAGGGGACGAGGTGGTCATCACTTCCCGGGGCAAGCCGGTCGCATTGCTGGTGGGTGTGGACGGCGAGGACCTCGAGGAGACGATACGTCTCGTGAGGCGGGCCAGGGCTCAGGCCGCCGTCTCCCGGATGCGAAGGGCGGCCTCTCGCGAGGGCACCGACGGCCTGAGCCGGGAGGAGATAGAGGCGGAGATCGCGGCGGCGAGGAGCGAGCGCGCCGCGCGGTGAGCCAGGAGAGGGTGGTGCTGGACACTAACGTGGTGGTGTCGGCGCTTTTGAACAGCTTCGGGGCGCCCGGGAGGGTGCTCGACCTCGTGCTGGCCGGGGAGCTTACGGCGGCCTACGACGATAGGGTCCTGGCCGAGTGGCGGGAGGTGCTGGCGAGGGAAAAGTTCGGGTTCCCGGCGAGGGACGTCGAGGCGCTGTTGGGCTTCGTCGAGGGCGAGGGGCTCGGGGTCAACCCCAAGCCCCTCGGCGCGGAGCTTCCGGACCCGGACGACGTCCCCTTCCTGGAGGTGGCGCACGACTCCGGGGCCGCCCTCATCACTGGGAACACGAAGCACTACCCAGAGGAGGCGAGGCGGGGCGTCGCGGTTCTGGACCCGGCCTCCTTCCTCGACGGGTGGACCTCGAGGGTCCGGCAACAAGAGTAAAAGGCTCGGCGGCGCAGGGAGGAGAACGGGCATGGCCAGAAAGAAAGAACGCGGTAATGGCGACGGGGACGTGTGGCCGCGCAGGAACAAGGCAGGCAAGGTCATTGGCTACCGCGCCTCGTACTGAGTGGAGACCGCCGATGGACCCAGGAGGCGCTACGTCTCCGGCAAGAACAAGGGCGAGACGCGCGCGGCGCTGAGCAAGGCCAAGGCGGGCAGGGAGGATGGCGTCTTCTCCGACGCTGGCACCACCAAGCTCGGAGAGTACCTGGACGGCTGGCTCGAGGACACCCGTGGAACCGTGCGTCAGCGCACCTGGGAGCGCTACGAGCAGATCGTTCGCGTCCACATAAAGCCCGCGCTGGGCAGGACGAAGCTGAAGACACTCAACCCCGCACAGGTGCGGGCCCTCTACCGCGAGAGGTTGGAAGCAGGTTCGTCCCCGCGGACTGTGCAGTACGTCCACGTGACGCTCCACAAGGCCCTTGAGCAGGCCCAGAGCGACGGCCTCGTGCCGCGCAACGTCGCCAAGGGGATCAAGGCCCCGAGGCCGAAGAAGAAGGAGATACGCCCCCTGCGCCGGAACAGGCGCGGACCTTCCTGGAGGCCGCACGTGGCGAAAGGTTCGAGGCTTTGTTCGTGGTGGCCGTGCACTGCGGCTTGAGGGCCGGCGAGCTGCTCGGCCTCAAGTGGGACGACGTCGACCTTGAGGCCGGCGCGCTCAGGGTGAGGCGCACGCTCTCGGAGACCGGAGACGGACCCATCTTCGAGCCGCCCAAGGACGGTAAAGGTCGCAACGTTCCCCTTACGAACACCGCGGTGCAGGCCTTGAGGGATCACCTCGCGCGACAGATGCAGGAGATAGGCGGCGGTTACGAGGATCGGGGGCTGGTCTTCGCGTCGCAGACGGGCAACACCATGAGCGCGTCAAACCTGGTCAACCGTAACTTCAAGCCGCTCCTGAAGCGCGCCCGGTTACCGGTGATAAGGCTCCACGACCTCAGACACACCTGCGCCACGCTGCTCTTGGTAAAGGGCGTCCACCCGAAGTACGTCCAGGAGCTGCTCGGGCACGCCAACATCTCCATAACCCTCGACACCTACAGCCACGTCATACCAGGGATGGGCAACCAGACGGTGATGGCGATGGAGGAGGTCTTCGCCTAGATCCTGGCGCTACTGCTGCCCTACTGCTGCCACGAGGCTTCGGCGACAACGCCGGTGCCTCTCCATTTTGTGCTGTTTTGCAGGAAAATAAGGTGCGCGCCCGGTAGGATTCGAACCTACGACCTGCGGATTAGAAG
>JADDPR010000082.1 GCA_016781775.1 Rubrobacter sp.
GACGGGGGACGGCGGGCTAACCGGCCTCCGAGGATTACCGCTCGATCTACGGCTGGACGTACTGGATCCTGTCTATTCGCACGTACTTGTCCTGGGCGGGCCTCTTACCTGCCAGCCACTTCGGGAACCAGGCGTTGGCGTAGAGGCGCATCGACTTCTTGGGCAGCCCGGTGGTCCACTGCTTCATCAGAAAACCATCCGCGTAGAAGCGGACGTAGCCAGACGCGTAGTCGAACCGGTAGGTGTGGAAGCCCGTGGTGGGATCGAAGGGGAGATATCCCGTGTGGGTGTGGGTCTGGCGACCGTTGGCGTAGGTGCTGAAGATGACCCTGCGCGAGGTATCGTTGAAGACCTCGATGTCGATCTCCGAGGCGTAGTCCGGCGGCTCGTACAGGAAGAAGCCCGTGATGGAGGAGGGCGCGTTCGGAAGCTTCATGCGCGCCGTGTAGGAGCCCTGACCGTACAGGGCGTCCGAAGAGATCTCGCCGCCGTTGGTCGTGCGGGCGGGGAGCTTGATCCCCAGGTTCCCCCCGTTCACGCTCACGTTGGCCGGGTCCAGGTTGCTTCGCCCGAGCTTGTAGCTGCCCTTGCTCCAACGGGTCTCGTCGAAGGTGTCGAAGTTGTCGGTGAAATCCAGAACCCCTGCCTGGGCGACCCCCGCCATCATCGTCGCCCCGATCAAGCTCGCGAACAGCACAAGAAACACACGCCTCATAAGTTTCCTTTCGGTAACCCGGCGGCCTCCGAGAGGCCCGTAGCTTTGCGTCCCCGCCTCGCGACGGGTTTGCCTTTGTCGTTGGTAAACGTTTATCGGACGCCCGCTCGGAAAACTTTAATCCGGGACGAGCATCCCACGAACGGGGGAGCGAGCCGCCGCATCACCCGACGTTCGGAGGCTTCGTGGCGGTATGATGCCGTGGAGTTGTTCGTCGCGGCACGAGAAGGGTCAAGGGGGCGTTATGGGGTCGACGCAAGCCCATGTTCACCGCGAGGCCCACGCCTCGACGCGGACGAGGGCGCGGGGTTAGGGGTGCGGGCAACGAGGATAACGGACCTTCAGGCCCTCATCGGGGGCCTCCCGCCCGGCGAGAGGGCCCTTACGGAGCGCATCTTCGACGTCGGCGTGACGACGGGGCGGCTGGAGCTGCCGGAGGGAATGCGCCCGTGGGTCGAGAAGTCGTTCGGCTCGCTCGGTGCCGTGCGGGAGCAGCGGATCGTAAGGGTAACGAACCGCGTCACCCTCGAAGGCACCCTCTTCAACGAGCTACGCGCCTCGCGCCCGATGCAGACCGGCGTCGACCTCGACCTCGGGCGCGAGATCGAGGCGACGAAAGGCGACCCGTTCTGCCGTCCCCTGGAAGGCACCCCCTCGGACGTCTTCGGGAGGATAAGGGGCGAGCACTCCTTGACCGCCTCGAACATAGCCAAGTACGACGGCTTCCACGGCGTCATAATCTTCGACGACCACGACCCTCTCGCCTTCTCCCCCGAAAAGGTCTCCGACTACATCTCCGTCGGCCTGGAATGGGGTAAGACCGCGCTGGAGGCCGACGGGGAGGCGAAGTACTTCTTCTTGATGTGGAACTGCCTGTGGCGGGCGGGCGGCTCCATCATCCACGGCCACGCCCAGGCGACGGCGACGCGCGGCATGCACTACCCGAAGGTCGAGCACCTGCGCCGCGCGGCCCTTCACTACGCGGCCGAGCACGGCTCCGACTACTTCGACGACCTGTACAGGGTCCACGACGCCCTGGGACTCTCGATCCCGGCCTCCGGGGGGGTCCAAGCCTTCGTGAACCTCGCCCCGACCAAGGAGAAGGAGATCGTAATCCTCGGCCGGAGCCTGGAGGACGAGCCCCTCCGGCTCGCCGTCGCCCGCTCGCTCGAAGGTCTCACGCAGGGGCTCGGCGTGCGCTCGTTCAACGCCGCGTTCTACGTGCCCCCCCTCGCGCCGGCGGAGGAAGACTGGTCCGGTTTCCCGGTCGTCGTGCGCCTCGTGGACCGCGGGGACCCCGCAAGCCGCACCTCGGATATGGGCGCGATGGAGCTCTATGCCGCCTCGGTCGTCGCGAGCGACCCCTTCGCCGTCGCACGCGCGTTGAGGGACGCCTAGAACAGAAGGAGGAGAGATGCGTGTCGAGGAGAAGCTAGGGGAGATGGGCCTCGTCCTCCCGGCGCCGCCGAAGGTCCCGCAGGGCGTACGCTTGCCCTTCGCGTGGGCACGGGTCCGCGGCGACCGGGCGTACGTCTCGGGTCACGGACCACTCGGCGCCGACGGGTCGCTCTCGGGGCCCTTCGGGAAGGTGGGCGCGGACGTCTCGCCCGAGGAAGGCTACAAGGCGGCGCGCATGGCGGCGCTCTCCGTCCTGAGCAGCTTGAAGCGCGAGCTAGGCGACCTGGATCGGGTTAGCGCCTGGCTGATCGTCCACGGCCTCGTCAACGCGGCGCCCGACTTCGGGGGCACGGCCGGCGTGATGAACGGGTTCTCGGACCTGATCCTGGAGCTCTACGGGCCCGAGGCCGGGATGCACGCACGCACGGCCCCCGGCGTCTCGACGCTTCCGCTAAACCAGTCCGTCTTCGTCTCGGCGGAGGTCGAGGTACGCCCCTGAGATCGGGCGTCTACCCCTTTAGCCGCCTCTCGATATTACGCCCCGCGCCGCACTCTGCGCAACGTTCGCCCGACCGGCGTAGGTACGAACAACGGCCAGGGACGACGCGCGGGAGGCCGAGACGAAGAAGGCGAGCACTCGACGATCGGCTCTTCTCAGGGCAAGGGGGTATCGGACCGGCAGGAGAACTTCCCCGGGTAATAAGGAGGCGGATACCCGCTCTGGTTCACCACGGTGAGCGTGAGAGGGAACCCGTTCTCGACGTGAGCAAGATCCTCGAAGTCGCAAATCAGCGAAGAGAGGGAGTGGCGGGAGAGCCACGCCCGAACAGTATGGGAGACGGAGTAGCGGTGGGGTCGCCTACGACAAACCAGAACCTCCCGAAGGTCGACGCGCGCCTTCGGGGATCTCGACCATGTCCCCCACCTCGATGCCGCGCTCGTCGAAGAAGCCCTGGTTGACCTCCAGGGCGTACTTCGCGGGCTCGGCGGAGGGGTGCTTGGTCTGGTCGTCCAGAGGCTCCATGTCCTCGATGTCCACGATACGGCCCTCCGCGTCCATGTAGGCGATGGAGAGCGGTATCAGGGTGTTCCTCATCCAGAACGAGAGCGTCCTCTCGCGCCGGAAGACGAACAGCATCCCCGCGTCCTCCGCGAGCGCGGTGCGCTCCATAAGGCCCCGTTCCCGCTCGGCTCTGTCGTTCGCGATCTCGGCCTCGACCTCGACGGGCTCCGCCCCGTCCGACGGCACCAGGGTCACGGTCGTCGTCGGCAACGTCGAGTTTCCGGTGGTCTCCATACGGGTGGTGGGGCCGCTGGCTTCGGTGGTCTTCTCCGCGGCGAGTTCGGGCTGTTCGGTGGGCTCTTCGGCCGATGAACCCGAAGTATCGGTGCCGCATCCCGCGGCGAGGAGCAGAAAAAACAG
Organism: Rubrobacter sp.; assembly: GCA_016781775.1. Lineage (GTDB taxonomy): Bacteria > Actinomycetota > Rubrobacteria > Rubrobacterales > Rubrobacteraceae > Rubrobacter_F. The sequence continues at coordinate 3,537 of JADDPR010000082.1, forward strand.
CGGGAGCAAGATCAGCCTAGAGGTCCTCATCTCAGGACGAACTCCACGCGCTTGTTCCCACGTCCCTTACTCTTGTGGTTCGTGATCTCGATCCTCCCGACCTCTTGCGTGTTGGCGACGTGGGTGCCGCCGTCGGCCTGAGCGTCGATCCCCTCCACCTCGACTACCCGGACCGTCTTCACCCTCTCGGGCACGAGGTTGACCTGCGTTCGTATAAGCTCCGGCTTCCCTAGCGCCTCCTCGCGCGAGATCTCGTATACCTTCACGGGGCGGCTCAGGGTGAGTGCCTCGTTGGCGAGGCGCTCTATCTCCCCGACGACCTCCGCCGTCCACTCGCCGGGGAAGGAGAAGTCCATGCGGGCGCGGTCGGCGCGCATCTGGCCGCCCGTCACCCGAGCATCAAAAGTCTCGGCCATCACGGCCGAGAGCACGTGCAGCGCGGTGTGGTAGCGCATGTGCGCGTGGCGCCGCTCCCAATCGAGGGCGCCGTTAAGCTCCTTGACGGTCCCCGGGATCGCCCCGTCGAGGACGTGGACGATGTCCCCTCCCTCGCGCCTGACGTCCACGACCGAGGCGTGGATCGGACCGACCCCGAGCGTGCCCTTGTCCGCAGGCTGCTCTCCGCCGCCGGGGTAGAAAGCCGTCCGGTCGAGGACGACCTCGCGCCCGTCGAGGCTCTTCACCCTCGCGGAGAACTCCTTAAGATAGGCGTCGGCCAGAAACAGTTCGGCGGTCATCAAAGAGGGAGGGTACCGCGTTTTCGGTCCTTGAAGGTAGCGACCTCGCGGTAGCCGACGTCGCGGACGAGGGGAACGCTCTTATCGTAGCCCATCGCGACCTGATCCGCGGCGTGGGCGTCGGAGGAGAGGATAATCGGGACGCCGCGCTTGAAGAACATCTCCAGAAGCTCGCGCGAGGGGTAGACCTCGCCGATCGGCTTTCTGAGGCCCGCGGCGTTCACGTCGACGACGACGCCCCCTTCGGCGATGGCGTCGGCGGTCTCTTCGAGCATCGGGGTGATGTCCCCGTCGGGATAGGTCTTGAAGATCTTGATGAGGTCCGGGTGGCCTATGATCTCGAAGCGCCCCGAGAGGGCGGCCTCGCGCACGTTGGCGTAGTAGGCATCGTAGAGGTCGTAAGCCTCCATCTTCTCGTAGATGTCCCGGATGTTCGCGTTGTCGATCTCCTCGTTCCGCACCCGGTGGACGCTCCCTATGACGTAGTCGTAGGGGAGGGCCGAGGAGTCGTGGTCCATCCTGGTCTCGGCGCCGGGCACGAAGTCTATCTCTATCCCGAGGCGCAGCTCGACGTCCTGGGAGAGCTCCCGCGCCTCCTGAAACGCGCCAAGGTCTATCTTGTCCAGGTATCGGTCGTGCTCGGTAATGCCGAGCTGTCGGAGGCCGCGGCTCTTGGCGACCTCGCAGTAAGCGAGTATGTTCTCGACCGTCATCGGGCGGTCGTCGTGGGCTATGACGTGCAGGTGATAGTCGATCAAGGCGTCTCTTCTCCAGGTATCAAGGTCCCTCGGGCTCCTCCGCGGCATCTTATAAGATATTCGCCGGTCTAGGCGGGGTATAGAAGCCGCGCCGTGTTCTGCTTTACATAAACGAGGAGACTTTCCGACGATGCGAAGAATCGCTTACGGCGCCACCATCATCCTGACCCTCGGGGTGGTGGCGGCAGAGTTGCTGCACGCCCCGACCCTGATCCTTTTCGCCCTTACCTCTCTCGCCCTCATCGGCCTCGCGTGGGTGCTCGGTCAGGCGACGGAGAGCCTCGGTCATCACCTGGGGCCACGCGCCGGGGGCATCCTGAACGCGACCTTCGGCAACGCGGCCGAGCTTATCATCACGATCTTCGCCCTCTCGGCCGGCCTGACGGCGGTGGTGAAAGCCTCGATCATCGGCTCGATCATCGGTAACGTCCTCCTGGTCCTCGGGGCGAGCCTCCTCTTCGGGGGCCTCAAGAACGGCACCCAGAGCTTCTCGGCGACCATCGCCGGCATCAACGCCTCCATGCTCACCATCGTCGCCGCCGCCCTGGCGCTCCCGACGATCTTCGTCGCCACCCAGGCGCAGCGAGGCGGCGGCTCCCCCACGACCTTGAGCATCGAGGTCGCGGTGGTGATGTTCATCCTGTACATCCTCTACCTCATCTACTACTTCAGGAGCCCCGAGGGCGGGATCGCGACCGGAGAGGGCCACGCCCCGTTCGGCAGGACGGCATCGTTCGTGCTGCTGCTCGGCGCGACCGCGGCCGTCGCCTTCGTCTCCGAGGCGTTCGTGGGCGCCATAGAGCCGCTGGTGGAGGAGTTCGGGATCTCCGCGCTCTTCGTCGGCGTCATCCTCGTCCCGATCGTCGGCAACATCGCCGAGCACATCGTCGGCGTCCAGATCGCGTACAAAAACAACATGGACTTCTCGATGGCGATCTCCCTGGGCTCCTCCATCCAGGTCGCCCTCCTCGTCACCCCGATCCTCGTCTTCCTCGGCCCCCTGCTCGGCCACCCGCTCGACCTCACCTTCAGCCTCCTGGAGCTCGGCGCCCTGGGTGCCGCGGTCGTAACGACGGCCTTCGTCGCCATGGACGGCAAGTCAAACTGGCTGGAAGGGGCGATGCTCGTCGGCGTCTACATCATCGCCGCCCTGGCCTTCTTCTTCTCGCCGTAAGCCAGGCAAGCGAATTCAACAAGGAGAGAGCATCGTGGATGAGCAAAAGCTTGCGCGAGGAATAGGTTGGTTGAGTCTGGCGATTGGGTTGTCTCTCGTCATCTCACCTACGCCCGGTACCAGGGCGTTCGGGATGGGCGACCGGCCGACCCTCGGACGCCTCATGGGCGCGCGCGACCTCGTAGTGGGCACCGGGTTGCTTCGCGGCAAGGAGACGAAGACGTGGCTTATGGCGCGCGGCATCAACGATGCGCTGGACGCGGCGCTCATCCTCGTCGGCATGGTCTCCGGCGCTTTCCCGAGGGACAGGGCTCCCGTCTGGTTCGCCTTGGCGACGAGCTTTAGCGTCGCGAGCCTGCTTCTGGCCAGGCGGGTGAGGTAGGGGCGGGAGAGTCCGGGCGAACTACGAGACGTTCCGCGTTCCCGCAGGATCTGTGGCCTGGTCTCCATCCTCACCACCGGGACGCCAGAAGCGGAGGGCGAGGGTCGCCGCGAGGATCAAGGCACCACCGGAGAGCCAGCCGCCAAGCACGTCGGACGCCCAGTGCTCCCCGACGTAGATCCGGGAGAGGCCAACCGCCACGCTCGCTACCACCGACACCCCTATCGCGGCGAGCGCTACCGGGCGCGGCGCCCGGTAGCGCAGGAGCAGGTAACAGGCCACGCCCAGCACGGCCACGGTGAGCAACGCGGTGCCGCTCGGGAAGCCGTAGCCCTCCGGCACGTCGTAGCGCGCGACCAGCTCCGCCGAAGGGCGCGGACGCCCCACCAGCACCTTGAGCGCGTCACCGACGGGCCACGCGGCGACGCCGGCCAGGAGCACGCACAGCGCCCCCGCCCACCGGCGCGCGAGCAACGCGACCACCGCCACGGCCGCCGGCAGAAACCACGCCGCATCCCCCGCGTACAGGAGCACGAGCCCCGCGAGCCCGTCGGTCGGTATCCCCTGCAAGAGCCGCGTTACGGCGAGGTCCCCCGGCAGCGGGCCCGCCCCGCGCGCCGCGACCGCCAGCAGCGTAAGGGAGGCGACGAGCGCGACGGGGACCGCAACCACCGCAGGATACCTACCCCAACGCGGACCGTAGCCCGCCTCCCTCCCGAGCCTCAAGCCACCCAGCGCCAGGTTACGAACAGCGCGGTGAGGGCGACGCCCAGGAGTGTGCTGACGGCGATCCAGGCATAGAGCGCGGGCCTGCTGCGCGAGAGCAGGTACCCCGCCACGAGGAAGAGCGGGAACGCGCCGAGCATGAAGCGGGGCATGCTCATCAGCGGAAAGGACGGCGCCGGGGTCAGGACGGGGAGCAGCGTGACGACGAACGTGTAAGCCGAGAGCCCCGGGGGCAAGACCACGAACCCTATTCCCATAAGCACGAGGAAGAGCGCGAAGAACGCGAGGCTCACCGTGTTGGAGGCGTAGAGCGCGGGCGCCGAGCCCGGGTTCAGGAACAGCATCTCGGGGTTCAGCACGTAGCGCATCCCCTCCCCCCCAGCATCCCAGGCCCTCCCCAGGGTAGTCGCAGGGTTCGTGAGCTCGCGCCCCCAGAAGCCCTGCGCGCGACCGAACATCAGCGGGTCGCCGAACCGTGCCCACAGAAAGGCCAGGTAGCCTAGCAGCCCCACGGGCAAGAGGCCCAGGGACAGGAGCCCCCGCCACCCGAACTCTCGCCGGTGCCTGAGAAGCTCGTAGCCCAGAGGGATGAGCAGGAGCACCCCGAGGTTGCGCGTCGCCGAGGCCAGCGCCCCGAACAGGCCAGCAAGCAGGAGGTCGCGCCGCACGTAGGCCGCCCAGAAGGACCCGGCGGTGAACGCGAGAAACGGCGCCTCGGTGTACGGGGCGCCGAGGAAAAAGGCCGTCGGGAAGAACGAGAAGGCGAGCGTGGCCGCCCTCGCGGTCCCCGCGCCGGCGAACTTCTCGGCGATCCGGTACAGAAAGTAGGTGGCGAAGAGCGTGCAACCTAAGGAGACGAGCACGCCCGAGAAGGCCGGCCCGATCCCGAAGATCATCCCGGCGCGCACGAGCAGGGGGTAGAGAGGGAAGAACGCCGTGCTCTGGGGGGCGCGCGGACCGTACCCCTCCGTCGCGAGCTCCGAGTACCACGCCCCGTCCCAGTGAGCCCAGTAGTTCAGGAAGCCAGCAGGCTCCAGGGGCTCGCCCGCCGGCTCCGCCCACGGCAGGAGGACCGCCGCGAAGGTGCCGACGACGAAGAAGAGGAGCCGCGAGGCCCCGAAGGCCGCGAGGACGAAGGGCCACGCGCCCGAGGTCCCCTTTGCGTTAGTAGCGAAGATTCGGCCCCCTGTTCATGGCCCACCACGCGCCCGCGAAGGCGAGCGCGGCGAGGGCCGCCACGATCGCGAGCGTCGGATAAGGGTTCATATACGACGCCCTCAAGGTCGCGTAGCGCGCGGCGTCGACCATGTAGAAGATCGGGTTGAAGAGCGTCGCTATCCTCAAGGCCGGCGGCAGCATGTCCGCCGAATAAAAGACCCCGCCCAGAAAAGCGAGCGGCTGTATGACGACGTTGGTCATGAAGGTGACGTGGTCGATGCGCGCCGCGACGACGCCGACGACCGCGCCCAGGGCCGAGAAGGTGAACGCGACCGTCACCGCTATGAGGAGCAGCAAGAGGGGGTTCGCGACGCTCGCGCCGGCGAACGGCATCCCGACGACGAAGACGCCGACCCCCACGATCAGGCCGCGTAAAGTCCCCCCGAGCGTATAAGCAAGCGCAATCTGCGCGTCGCTCATCGGGCTTATAAGGATGTCGTCGATGTAGCGCTCGCGCTTGGCGTCGAAGACCGAGGTCGAGGTGTTCATGTACGCCCCGGTCACGAGGCTCATCAGGGCGACGCCGGGGAGGATGTACTGGAGGTACGGGATCCCGTCGACCTCCCGGATGCGCCCCCCCAACGCCACCCCGAAGACGACCACGTAGAGGAGCGAGGTGAGGAGCGGCGGTATCAGGGTCTGCGTCCACACGCGGACGAAGCGCAGGATCTCGCGCCCCAACAGCGTCCGGAACGAGCGGTTGAAGGCGCTCTCAAGCAACGTCATGGCCGACCACCCTCAGGTATACCTCCTCGACGTTTCTGGCCTCGTACTCCTCCTTCAGGTCGTCCTTGGTGCCTTGTGCTGCGATCGTGCCGCCGTTTATCAAGGCGATCTCCTCGCAAAGCTCCTCCGCCTCTTCGAGATAGTGCGTGGTCAAGAGAATCGTCATCCCGCCGCGGTTGAGCTCGCGGATGTACTCCCAGAGGCGGTAACGAAGCTCCACGTCCACCCCGGCCGTCGGCTCGTCGAGAAACAGGATCTTCGGGTCGTGGACGAGCGCACGGGCGAACATGACCCGCCGCTTCATCCCCCCCGAGAGCGTGCTCGTACGCGCCTTGCGCTTGTCGATGAGGGCGAACCGCTCCAGAAGCTCCTCCGCCCTTTCCTTCGCCTTCTTCTTCTCGACCCCGTAGTAGCCCGCGTGGTACAGCAGCGACTCCTCGACGGTCAGGAACTTGTCCAGGTTGACCTCCTGCGGCGAGACCCCGACCATGCGCCGCGCCTCCTTGTACTCGGCGAACGCGTCCTTCCCGAAGACCTTCACGTCCCCCCCATCGGGCCGCGCGAGGCTCACGATGCTGTTGATGAGCGTCGTCTTCCCCGCCCCGTTCGGCCCGAGGAGCCCGAAGAACCGCCCCGCCCCGACCTCTAAAGAGACCCCACTGAGCGCGACCAGCCCGTTCCCGTACGTCTTCTTGAGGCCCTCGACCTTGAGGGCCGGCCCATCTTCCCGGATCATTGGCCGAGCACCTCCCTCGCCGCCTTCTCGCCGGAGAGCATGGAGCCGTTTATGGACGAATCCTCGGTGTACTCCCCGGCGAGCACGAGCCCCGGCGTGCCCGTCCGGTTCCCCGGGAGTCTCTCGTGGATGCCCGGCGGCTGGTCGAACTGCGAGTAGGGTACGCGGTACACGGCGAGCGGCGCGAGGTCCAACCCCGGGTACCACCGGCTCACGTCCTCCACCCCGCGCCGGAAGACCTCCTCGTCCGAAAGCTCGAAGCCCCCGAGGGAGACCACGCTCAGGAGGTGCTCCCCCTGCGGGGCGTAGAGCGGGGAGACGTTGCTTATCCCAACGGCGTTGTTCACGAAGGGGTCTTCCTCCGAGTTGAGCATTATCTTCTTGCCGCCGATGGGACGGTCCGTCCTGTAGTAGGCGCAGATCTGCCCGAGCGCCTCCTCCGGGACGGGCGCGCCGGTCAGCCTTCGGGCGGAAGGAGCGTCGGTCGCGACGACCACCCGGTCGGCCTCCTCGGCGTCACCACCCACCTCGACCCCGACGACCGTCTCACCCTCCCGCAGCAGCGCCCCGACCGGGCTGTTCGACCTCACGGCTTCTGCCGGAAGGTGCGAGGCGAGTTGTTCCGGGATCCTGCCTATCCCCCGCGCCGGGATCGTCGTCTTGCCGGCCGCGAGCATCTTGAAGGTGAAGCGCAGCACTCGGGAGGAGGTCGAGAGGGAGCGGTCCAGAAAGATCCCACCGTAGAACGGCCGGAAGAAGCGATGGATAAACATCTCGGAGAACCCCCGGTCTCGAACGTACTCCAGGGAGGATGAGTCCCTGCCGCCGTTCGCCTCGCCGGCGCTCTCCGTCCCCTGCGCGACGCTCGCCGCGGCGAGCTTCAAGGTACGCAGCTTGTCCGGAAAAGTCGCGGCCCCCGAGAGCAGGGAAGGAACCAGGGCCTTCGGGTCCCGCAGGGGGTCGGAGAGGACCGTCTCCTCGCGGCCCCGGCGGAGGATCGCGCCGGGATCGAAGGTACGCAGGTCGAGCGAGGCGTGATCCAGATGCCGCCGGGAGACGGGATAAGCCGTAAAGTAGACCTGAAACCCGCGGTCGAGCAGGAACCCGTCCTTCTCGTCGGTCCGCACGCGCCCCCCAACCCCGTCCGAAGCTTCGAGCACGACGACCTCGGCCCCACTCTCCGCCAAAACCTTTGCGCATGTGAGCCCGGCGAGCCCGGCCCCGACCACGATAACCTTCATAAGCCGAAAGAGTGTAACCGCCGCGATGGGGAGAAACTACTCACGCTTTCTCCTGCAAATGCACACTTTCTACAAAACCTTTGCTCTCTTCTCCTGTTCCGTACACCACAGGAGTACACCACATGAACACGGAAAGCAGCGTTTTCAAGCGCAAAGACGGCAAATGGTGCGCCAAGCACAAGGACGCATCTGGCAAGTGGAAGTACCTGTACCGCAAGACCAAGGGCGAGGCTAGGGAGGCTCTTCGGGAGGCGTTGAAGGACCGCGAGGACGGGATCGACCCCAGCGACCTCACGGTTAATGCCGCGCTTGAAGCGTGGCTCGACGAAACACGATCCACGGTCAACCGACGTACCTGGACAAATCGCGAGGGTCTTTACCGTAACCACATCGAGAACCATAGCATTGGTTCCACGAAACTCGTAAAAAAGTCACCCCTGATGATGTGCGCGCTTTCTACAGAGATAAGGCGCGGACCTTAGCACCGTCCACGATAAAATTCCTGCACCACATCTTCAACAAAGCCTTTAGAGATGCCCTCAAGCGCAAGGAACTGCGTTCAAATCCCGTATCGGAAGCACCTACGCCCAAAGTACCTCGCCGGGGGTAAGACGAGAGGGTAGTCCCCAGCAAAGGTCATCGTCTACGAGTAACTGCACCTGAGAATTCCGGACCACGGCAAGGTGTTCAAGCCGCTTCCAAGGGCTTACTTGGCAAACCCGTAAAATCGCGCAGAGCATATGGACTCCGATGCGCAGGACGAAGTGCGTTATCACCGTACCAACGCCCAACATCCCTCGGAACACGAATATCCTCGGCTTAAGGCTATTCTCTTGCTTACTAGACACATTACTTACAACGTAAGGCGATGGTTACAGAAAGACCGAAGAACCCTAAATACCCGTGACTCGCGCCACTCCGACCTCACGGATAGGAGCAAAAAGTGACTTCTCCTTGCCTTCTAATGCCCCTGGAAGCCCTTCTGAGGGCTTCCGAGAGCGATCCGCCGTTTACCCCGCACAGCTACGAAGCCTTACAAGGCGATTTTCCTTATATTCTACCTGCAAATGAATGCAAACTGAAGAATAGAATTCTGTGGCTGCTCCGCTGAATGACGGGTCAGGCATCGTCCTTGCGGGGGCGGGGTCACGCAGATCCTCCTTCTTTGCTCCGCTGGAGCAGTTCCACCATATCTAAGGCGCACCTGTGGACGGTAGTCTCAAATACCGCCAGGGCTTCCTCGGCATCGGGACCCTCGGCGAGAACCTCAAGCTCGTCGCCTTCTTCTGCAGGGATCGACATCAGCTTTAGCACCGAAAGTTTCCTGGCGGGTCCGAGCTTGAATTCTCTGCCATCCTTGATCACCCGGATGTCGGCATCGAGGCCGGTCCTCGTCATACGACGCTTGATGTCCACGCATGCTCGGGGCTGTAGCCACCCACAATGGTGCTTCACGACAATGGTTTGCTGCGCTTCCCTGCTCACGCGGCTCCTTTCTCGGCATCCTTCGATACAAGAGTACCCGCGTAAGGTTCGTAAGCCTCTACCGTGGTTTTCAAGTGCATTCGTCGCATCTACCGTGAGCCATCCTGCTGCCTCGCAAACACCGTCGTAGCGCAGGTGGGAGATCGAGTCGTGGATCGATGGAAGGAGGGTTCCATAGTTTCCGAAGAGAGAAAGGGGGTGGGGTGTTTTTTGGGGGAGTCTCAGTTTGCGCGTAGGCACACCACATTGATTTCTTAAGCGTTTTCGAGAGGTGGTGCTACGGACGAAAGGGTTTTGTTGCTGGTGGTCCTGAAAAGACGAGTAAAGGGAGCAAGGCTGTTCGCCTGCTCCTAGAGCAGATACATTCGCACGGCAGATTGCCGGAACCGAAAGATCCGATCGAGTTGCAGCCGCACCAGCGGGTGGAAGACCTCACCGAACGGACGGAGCGGCAGCCCGTAGCGCACAACGTCTTCTATAATCGTTCTGTCCCCATGTTCGTGGAACCTGTGAGTATGCTCCCACAGCCTGTAAGGACCGCGTACCTGCTGGTCCACGAACTCCATGGGTGGTTGCCAGCGCGAGATACGTGCCTGCCAGCGCAACGGAACCCCGAACAACCGGAGTTTGTAATCTATGAGGGTTCCTTCTCGCATCGGGACGGGTTGGGGCGTGAGGATACGGAAGTTGAGTTCGGGAGGGGTGATGCGCTGCAGGTTGGCTGCGTCCGAGAAAAACGCGAAGACCTCTTCTCTCGGCAGCGGTAGGCTCATGGATACCTTGAGGACGTGGGGTGTAATACTCGTTGTCACTTTCTTCATAGTTGCTTGGAAATCTACCGTCTGGGGTCTGGGTACACGATAAGGTGATCTCTAGTGAGAAACAACGAGTTCTACGCCGCCGGTTCCACGACGCTCGGTTCGTTGTTTGAGGGCCTATTCACCCTGCGGCTCACCATATAGGCTTCCATCGCATCGGAGGGGTAAGGCTTCAGCAGAGATGTTGTAAGGGCTTCCTTTTCGTCGAAGCCCGGATCTAACCACGCTCCGTAGTTTTCGGGAGGAAGGATAATGGGCATGCGATGATGGATCTCCTTCATCAGGTCGTTGGCGTCCGTGGTGATGATCGAGCAGGACCTTATCTCCGCACCGTCCCCGTCCCACGTCTCCCACAGCCCGGCGAAGGCGAAGGGAGAAGAGTCCTTCATACGAAAGTGGAAGGGTTGCTTGCCGCCGTCGGTCTTCTGCCACTCGTAGAACCCATCGGCTACGATGAGGCACCT